>JAIVER010000351.1 GCA_023864145.1 Thiohalomonas sp.
AATTTCCAAGTGTTCGATCCTGCATTTTCAAGTTGATTGGGTATAATCACTGGAATAAGTCCTTTTACACTCTCTTCTATAAAAAACATAGAAGAGAACGTAAAGCACTAATAGCCTCTGGTATTTTTTTCTACCCAGCGATCCTGGGCATCATTGAGCTGTTCTTTTTTCCAAAATGGAGCTTTAGACTTTAAATCTTCCATAATTTCCCGGCAGGCTTCAAATGCCTGTTTACGGTGCGCTGTCCATACTGCAACTAAGACTATGGGCTCATTGGGTTTTATTGTTCCCACACGGTGTACGACCAGACTATCCAATAACTGGTATTCACCAGTGGCCTGAAGACATATATTTTCTAAATGTCTTTCAGTCATTCCGGGATAATGCTCCAGGAACATTTCTGAAACATCATCACCTTCATTGAAATCACGCATCGTACCAACAAAAACCGTAGTAGCACCATACTGACCAGCTAAATCAGCTTTGTCTTTTTGATACTCATCAAGTACTTTCCAGGGGTCAAAAGGCTCTGAGTCAATAAGAATTTTCATTACTAACCCCCAGTCACTGGCGGAAAAAATGCCACTTCATCACCCTCTTTCACCAGAGTCTCTGCATCGACATAATCCATGTTAACAGCGATCAATACATTAGCGGGGCGTTCCTTGCCGGCAGCACAATAATTCCAGATATCATCAACATTTTTAATTGATTTTGCTTTAAGGATTTCAGCATCAATCTCACAATCATCTCCAATAATATCTCTCATACTGGCAAAAAATTTAACGTCAACACCCATGCTTACCTCACAATACAGGATAATGTGGAGTATAGAATATAGCATGACTCCACCTAAAGAATAGAAAAGAGAAGATTAAAATCTCTAAATTTAGTATAATTTTATTATAAATAAATCGTAACTACTCAGCTCAGCGTGTTATTTACAAAAAGCCTGTGGTTGCTTATTTTTCTGACTTTGATTGTTTGAGCGTAGCGAGTTTTCAAAGTCAGAAAAACAAGTGACCATAGGCTTAACAAACGTTATTTAGGAATACACGCTGAGTAATTACAATAAATCTATTAATAGATATTGATAATTATACGAGCAAAATTTTATTAGCTAAAGGCCTATGAGTAAATTAACACATTTCAATAATAATGGTGAGCCTCACATGGTTGATGTGGGCGCAAAAAATATCACCCATCGCCGTGCAGTCACTGAAGGTGAAATCACCATGCTGCCCGAGACTCTTGCACTTATTATGGCAGGTACACATAAAAAAGGGGATGTCTTAGGCATTGCCCGTATTGCCGGCATCATGGCAGCAAAACAAACATCAAACCTCATCCCTTTGTGTCACCCACTGGCACTGACTCATGTCGATTTACAACTCAAGGTAAGCGAAGCGGAAAATAAAGTCAGCTGTTTGTGTACGGTTGAAACCGATGCTAAAACCGGTGTCGAAATGGAAGCGTTAACTGCCACTCAAATTGCCTTATTAACCATTTATGATATGTGTAAAGCAGTTGATCGCGGCATGATTATGGGTAATGTACGTCTTTTGGAAAAAGAAGGTGGAAAATCAGGTCATTGGTTCAGTGAATAACATCACTCTAAATATTTATTGTAAAGCGAATAATGACAGATAAATTTACCATGATTGCAGAGACCCATCCAATCTCAAAAAAAGAAGCCCGAGTTGAAGATCACGGGCATTCTGCGTGGCTTTATTTAACCCAGCCAAACAGCCCTTCGTTGTTGCTGATGCCTGGATCTATAATCGTATCCCGACACCGAGTCAGGCTGACATTGCGCAATTTAAAACTGCATCTCCCCCGGCAATAAGGACTTATGCTCATGCCAATGCCAGGTTTGCACCACTAAAATCAGATACATTTGAACTCAAATGGAGTCCTGACGGACGCTCTGTGGTTTTACTGATTAACAGTATACCCTTTGGTTTTATTCCTCCAGGTATACCCAGAGGCTATAGCAAACACTTAATAAAGACTGGTCCCTGGGGGCATAAATGGGATGAACCGCTCTACCAAATTATTATGAATGAATCAGGCTGAGCTAATAATATCTGAATCAGTTCATGAAAAAAGTACCTATACCCAATCAACTTGAAAATGCAGGATCGAACACTTGGAAATTATCATTAATTCGAGAATCTAATGATTTTCCAATGCTCGGT
>JAIVER010000352.1 GCA_023864145.1 Thiohalomonas sp.
CATGGGCTGTGAGAGTAATTTGCGTCATTGGATAATTTTGATCTTCTTCTCTATGAAAATCAAGCATTTTCATAGGTCATGGGTATAGTATGTATTTTAATTATACTGATGCATATTAAAGCTAACCTCAGGTCAGGTGACTCTTTATCCATAACCTGACATGTGGGCTGTTATGAAAAGACTGGACTATCTCTAACCAGGTTTGCTATTTACCTTGACGATAATAGTTTTGCTTATTTCCCGAATTACCTGAACTAGCCGAGCTATTACTATTAATTGAATTTCTTGATCTGCTTTTTTGTCCGCCAACATGTCTTTTATTTTTACCTGTTGGTTTATGACCTCGGGCATTTTCACCAGAACGCTGCCCATCACTATGCCCTACTCTTGGCTTTTGGGGTCGTTTTGGTTTCTTATGTTTTGCCGGACGCTTACGTAAATTAGAGACAGGCAGGTCATGTACGGGATCAAAGCCTTCTATATATTCACGGGGTAAGAGTTGATTGATGAGGTTTTCAATATCACTGAGCAGCTTAAATTCATCTGCACTGACCAGAGAAACAGCTTCACCTGTTGCTCCCGCACGACCAGTACGACCAATACGATGTACATAATCCTCAGGCACATTGGGCAAGTCAAAATTAACCACATGAGGTAATTGCTCAATATCCAGACCTCGTGCAGCAATATCAGTAGCCACCAAAACTTTGACCACTCCACGTTTGAAATTTTCCAGTGCTTTGGTGCGTGCTCCCTGGCTCTTATTACCATGAATGGCTGCCGAACGAATACCATAACCTTCAAGATATTTTGTTAATCGATTGGCACCATGCTTGGTTTTAGAAAAAACCAGAACTTGTTCCCAGCGGTTTTGACTAATTAAATGCATGAGCAAGGCAGGTTTCTGTTTTTTATCAACGGGACAAATCCATTGTTTGACAGATTCAACTGTAGTATTTCTTGGACTGACTGAAATTTCAAGCGGGTTATGAAGCATACCTTTGACTAAATTACGAATGTCATCAGAAAATGTTGCCGAAAACATCAGGTTTTGGCGATCTCGTGGTAAATATGAAATAATTTTACGGATATCATGAATGAAACCCATATCCAGCATTCGATCCGCTTCATCCAGAACTAACAGTTCAAGATCATCAAAACGAACGGCATTTTGATTATACAAATCCAATAAACGTCCGGGGGTAGCAACGAGTATGTCCACTCCCCTGCGTAATTTCATCATTTGCGGATTGATCTTTACCCCGCCAAAAACAACAGTTGAGTTTAAGGGAAGATTTTTTCCATGGGTAACGAAACTTTTTTCTACTTGAGCCGCTAATTCCCGTGTTGGTGTTAATATCAGCGTACGAGCCTGATTTGACCTTGCTCTTTGGCCTTTTGATAAAACTTCTAAGATAGGCAAGGTAAAGCCTGCAGTTTTACCAGTACCTGTCTGGGCAGCAGCCATAACATCTTTACCATCCAATACAGCTGGTATTGCCTGTTCTTGAATGGGTGTTGGAGTGTCATAACCTTGCTCGGAAATAGCATCAAGGATCGGAGCAGATAAGCCCAGGGACGTAAAACTCATAGAAATTCTCTTAATTGATTGTTTGGAGGGGCGTGCATCTTACAGCATATCGCGCGTAAATACTATAAAATAATCAGTTTAAGACTATCAAAAAATCACAGTTCTAGTATCATTCATAAACAATAAAAATGAATTCTTTCTCATCTGAAATTTAAATATCATCTATAAAAAAAGAAAGTTATGTCTAATTCAAAAAAAGCACATGAAACATTTATTAATGGTTTGAATTGTTCGCAATCAATTATTGCCCAATATGCTGAACATTACCAACTGGATTTAGCCACTGCATGTAAGCTGGCTACAGGGTTTGGCGATAGAATGGGACGAATGGGTGGTACTTGCGGGGCATTGACTGGTGCCTATCTTGTTCTTGGATTAGAATACGGCTCACAGGATTCATCCCAAAAGGACAAAAAAGATCAAACCTACGAAAAAATTCAGGAGTTCACCCGAAGATTTGAGCATAAAAATGGTGCGTGTCAGTGCAGGGATTTATTAGGCTGTGATATTATACCCATGACCTATGAAAATGCTTGATTTTCATAGAGAAGAAGATCAAAATTATCCAATGACGCAAATTACTCTCACAGCCCATGA
>JAIVER010000353.1 GCA_023864145.1 Thiohalomonas sp.
CATGGGCTGTGAGAGTAATTTGCGTCATTGGATAATTTTGAGCTTCTTCTCTATGAAAATCAAGCATTTTCATAGGTCATGGGTATAGATGATTCTGGTAGTGCTGATGTTCCTGATAAATAATCATTATGTTGCATAAAGAAATTTATTTCTTAAATTATTAAGAGTTACTATTAAATTTGCAATTTTTTGAGCGTCATTATTATCACAATGTTGACGTGCAGCGTTTTTGAAATTCTGGATTTTCTGATGATGCTTAACATTACTACCAACATCCAAGCCAGCATGATCAGCTAAAGCACAACCTGTAGATTCAAAAGCATGATATGATAAAAATGCTGATTTTTCTTGAATCTTCCGGCTATCGTTGCTTGCTTTTATTGCTCTATGTGCAACTCTCTGATAGTCATCTTTAATTGCCATAAAGTAAAGCTCCTCGTTTTAAAAGTTTTCGATAAATACTTGGAGCTATTTCTTTCGAATGTTTTAAAAACTTAGTTGGCATTGTATCGATTAGCGGCATTATTCCAGACTCTAAATAAAATAAACCGAAAGCAGATTCCATTTCTTTATAATGCAGCATAAATAGTCTTGTTTGTGTTAACCGAAACAAATTGCATAGAATTCACTTGCTTAGGACTCTTCACAGGATATATACCAGCTATTCCAAGTACTCTATGACTTAGTTCTTTATAATTTAATATATCTTGAAAAAGTATGTAATAATCAGTAATCTGAGACTGTTCTTTAAACAAGAAATCGTCACGTGATTTATAATGAACTAGTTCACTTAATTCAGAATTAATATCAGCCACATGTCTCTCCTTAGGCTATTTTAAATATTTTCTTGAGAAAATGAATCAATAAAAACTTATAATATTAGTAAGTTAATAAATACATTATCACAAAAGTATAAATTAATACAATGTTCACTTTTAGTTGATTATTAGAAAATTAGGTTGATTTTGAATCACCACATTTCATTGTACACACTTCACCAATATGAAATCCTACATCATTACTGAATTTTACCCATTTGCACTTCAAAGCATTAATGAAAAGCCGCAATACTTTCTTTAATGGTATAATCGTAAAAATTACCGATGAGAGAATCGATGATAGTTGTATTCGCACCCCATTAGAACCTAACGTGGTGATTTCTGTGGTTAAATGTATTTTTTTATTTTATAACTGATTGAGAACAAAGAGTTTAACATGGCTAAACCGTTGGTACACAAGGCTAGGAAAAGGTTTGGCCAAAATTTTCTGCATGATGCCAATATTATCGAACGTATTATTTCATCTATTGCAGCCACAGAAGCACAACATATTGTTGAAATTGGTCCGGGAAAAGGTGCTTTGACAGAGCATCTGGTGAATACGGCAGGCAAATTAGATGTTATTGAACTCGATAGAGATTTAATCCCCATTCTTGAAAAGCGATTTTCCGCTTATAAACATTTCAATATTCATAATAATGATGCCCTACAATTTGACTATTCAACATTAATTGAATCGAACACCGGCAAACTGCGTTTAGTAGGAAACTTACCCTATAATATCGCTACCCCGCTTATTTTTCATTTATTAGACAATGTCAGTATTATTGAAGACATGCATTTTATGCTGCAAAAAGAAGTGGTTGAACGCCTGACTGCCAGCCCTAACAGTAAGCTCTATGGTCGCTTGAGTATACTGGTTCAATACCTCTGTCATGCAGAGCTGCTTTTTATTGTGCCTCCCGGCGCCTTTAACCCCGTACCCAAAGTTAATTCTGCCATTGTACAGCTCACGCCCAGAAATGAGAGCCAGAAAGAGGAGCTGTTATATAATGCAGAGCTTAAGGATTTGTCATTTATCGCTAAGGCGGCTTTTGCTCAACGGCGCAAGACTTTACGTAATAATCTGAAGAAAATTATCACCGAAGAGCAAATCACTCAATGTAAAATTGATCCCGGAAGGCGTGCTGAAACGTTGACGATCAATGAGTTTCTTGCTTTGACGAATCGATACGTACAGACTCTTTTAACTTAATGAAAGAAGATTGAGAGTCACTGACCAGCGTATTTTTTTATGTATTTTTACCACTTTGAAGCGGTATATACCCAATCAACTTGAAAATGCAGGATCGAACACTTGGAAATTATCATTAATTCGAGAATCTAATGATTTTCCAATGCTCGGTA
>JAIVER010000354.1 GCA_023864145.1 Thiohalomonas sp.
TTCATGGGCTGTGAGAGTAATTTGCGTCATTGGATAATTTTGATCTTCTTCTCTATAAAAATCAAGCATTTTCATAGGTCATGGGTATATGGATGAAGACTAGTTATTCGTTTTTTCATCAAAAAAATCCTTTATCGATCAAATATCTCCAGGATACCAGCAATATGCTTATCCGCATCGGCAACAATCAGTGCTTTTATCTTTTTTTCAAGCATAAGTGGTTCAGCATCAACCAGCATGGTATCAGGCGTTATTGTTATGGGACTTTTTGTCATGATTTCGCCAATACTGGCCTGATTCATATCAATCTGTTTCACTAAGGCACGACGTAAATCACCATCAGTCACAATGCCTTTAACCTGATCATTTTCCATAATAACCACCAGCCCCAAGCGCCCTTCGCTAATGGCAAGTACAGCATCTCTTAAGGGTGTATCTTGAGTAACAACCGGTAAATTTTTTACATGCATCACATCGGACACTTTGGTCAATAAACGCTTACCCAGACTTCCTCCCGGATGGTAGCGCGCAAAATCTTCTGCCTGAAAGTTTCGTTCTTTAATAAGAGCCACAGCCAGAGCATCACCCATGCCCATAGTCGCCAGTGTTGATGTGGTTGGTGCCAAATTATTCGGACAAACTTCACGCTCTACTTTTACGCTTAAAATAACATCTGAGTATTGGGCCATGGTTGAATCAACATTACCCACAATGCAGATAATTTTATTGCCGAAGTGTTTCAGTGAAGGCAGCAGATTAATAATTTCTTGTGTTTCTCCACTATAGGAGATCAGAATCAGTAAATCGTCACGCATCAGCATACCCAGATCACCATGAAATGCTTCTGCCGGATGCATAAAAAAACTGGGGGTTCCAGTGGAGGCAAAGCTCTCTGTCATTTTTTGCCCCACCAGACCTGATTTCCCCATACCACAAACAACCACCTGCCCTTTTGTCTGCATAATCAAATGGACGGCCCTGGCAAATTCATCACCCAGATCTTCTGACATATTGATCAGTGCTTTGGCTTGTTCAGTCAGGGATTCTTTGGCAATTAAAAGCATAGGGGATTGGCTTTGCTGATTAGCCATAATGTTATTAGCCTTTTTGGTTATTTAGAATAATAAGTGATATTGATAGCACTTATATTTGTTGCTTTAGTAACAGCTCAACTTTTTCTATATCAGCTTCAACATCTACACCATGACCGGGTTCTTCATGAACAATAGAAACATGAATGCCGATACCATTGTACAACACTCTCAATTGTTCTAAAGACTCTGTTTTTTCCAACATGCAGGGTTGTAATGTCATATATTGCTGTAGTGCCGTACCACGATAGGCATACATGCCAATATGCCGATACCAGTTTGCTTCTTTAGTAAGAGCTTTTACCTCTTGCTGCTCAACTGCCTGCATAGTAAAGGAGTCTCTTAACCAGGGGAGTACCGCCCGGGAGAAATACAGAGTATAGCCCTGGTGATCCATAAGCACTTTTACCACATTGGGATCAAACACTTCTGCTATATTATTTATTGGTCTTGCCAGTCTTACCATACCGGCTTTTGTGTTATTTTTCAGTGCCTCGGCAAGCAGCTCTATATGTGCCGGAGCAAGCAGAGGCTCATCGCCCTGAACATTGACGATAATAGTGTTCTCGTCCCAGTTTTTAAGTGCTAATACTTCTGCCAGACGCTCAGTTCCGGAAGCATGATCAGGCGAAGTCATGACTATATCATCAGTAAATTGACTGGCAGCATCAATAATACGCTGATCATCTGTGCCAATAACCACTTCTTCAGCCTGACTTTGCAAGGCACGTTCATAACGTATGCTGAATCATAGGTTTGCCCGCAATCAGCCTTAATGGCTTGCCCGGCAACCTTAAGGAAGCATAACGAGCCGGTATAACAATTTTAAAGTTTGTTTTTTTCATATTTAATGGTTCTTTGAATATCAGGTACTTATGTTGGTTCAATTGTAGGGGCGAATAAATTTACCCCTACACTTAGTAAATCATAAGCAATAAAGAATCTTATTGTTTTCCCTGTAGAAGCTCTTTTTATTACAAGAACATTCGCCTTTTTTTAATCTATACCCAATCAACTTGAAAATGCAGGATCGAACACTTGGAAATTATCATTAATTCGAGAATCTAATGATTTTCCAATGCTCGGTA
>JAIVER010000355.1 GCA_023864145.1 Thiohalomonas sp.
TTAGAGCAAAGTAGGATGGCTTTGATTCTATCTCGTTCTTTTCCATTTCCAGAATGCTTATGTTGCATTTCTAGAGCTGATTTTTCATGGGGTGTGAGAGTAATTTGCGTCATTGGATAATTTTGATCTTCTTCTCTATGAAAATCAAGCATTTTCATAGGTCATGGGTATATAAGAATATTTATCCGACTATATCTAAAACTCTTTTTCTGAATTTAACACCCAGTTGTATTGCCTGTTTTTCACAGTCATCAACATCCACACCTTCCAGGCCATCAATGGCTGTGGCCGTGGTATCAGCAATATATTGAGGTGCTAAGCGTAAGAATTCCAACATACTCTCATAGGAGCCTTTTACGGCTGGAACAGAGTGTTTATCATAGACAGTTTCATTTTGGGCATTCATAGAGACTGACAATGCATCAACACATTTTGCCAGTTCAGGAATAATGTTACGTTTATTTACCAGATTACCCAGGCCGTCAGTATTAACTCGAACCCGGGTGCCGGCTTCTTTGCAATAGGCTGCAATTTTAAGCAGTTCTTTAATTCTGAGAGTCGGCTCACCAAAGCCGCAAAAAACAATCTCATCATATTCTGCTGGATCACCAATCTTTTCCAGATATTCCTCTACCGAATGACGAGTAGATAATAATAAATTATATTCATGGACATCCATACTGCCCTGAATTTTAGGACAAAATTCACAGGCCAAAGTACAGCGATCGGTTAAATTAATATAAAGACTATTGTCAATGGTATACACCAATGTTTCATCAGAAAATTTTACTTCTGAAACCTGTGAGTTTTGTAGGTTTGGTTTACTCAAATTTTTTACCTGTCCTAAAAATTAATCTGTCAAAAACTTCAAGTCTGAAGATAATTTGTGTATGGAATGACACTTAGCACACACTTTGAGTGCAAATTCACCCAGCTTTCTTCCGGATTGTTTTTGCTCTTTCAATTCCAGCTGTTCAGCTAATTCCGGAAGTAAAGAAGCAGAAGCACTCATTATTCGTTCAACAGGCACTTCATCATCCTGATGGCAGTCACCACAACTGCTTGATAAATGCTCTAATTGTTGTTCCAGCGGTTCAATTATTTCATTGGCAGTAGAAAAATAAGCATCTTTAATGGCAATATTAATTCGATTTACTAAATCAGAAAGCTGTTTCATAATATCATTATAGGAAATTTTTTCTCCTGAAAAGCCCTCAGCAATAACCTTATTGTTGAAGTCCAGGCTGCGAAACATTAAGGTAGCTACTGTTTGATAATCATCATGACAATGCATACAACTTTTAGATATTTTCTTTAAAATCGGAGCAATAGATGAATATTCACGTTGTTTAACTGCATTCTCTAAATGACTTAATTTATCCAGATAAAGAAATTTTTCCCATTGAGGCACCATTTCAGCAATGCTTTTATAATCTTTAATAAATTTTTGTGACCATTTTTCCAGCTCAGCCTGCTTTTTCTGCTGGCTATAATCATTCATTGCCAATATCTCACGGCGTAAACGAGACATGGTATGCAGCCAGACCTGTCTTTTATTGGCAGGTTTATACCATTTAGCTAATACCTCGGGCGGTTTTTTCAGAGTAATCGTATCATTCCTGGCTGACTGAGAGTCACTAAAAGCTAAAGTTGAGCAGAAAACCATCTTAACGGTCATTAAAATCATTAAAAATTTAAACATTATTACTCCAATAATTTAATACGAATTGATGTTCACCCGGAAATAGTAGTTTTAGGCGAATGCGCACTAGTTAATTATAAAATCAGGCTCTGGAACTAAATTTTCTAGTGCTTGTATTCACTTTAATCAGTTCATCATCAGCCAGATATTCAGGCACCTGAACCAACAGACCGGTTTCTAAAGTAGCAGGCTTAGTTCGTGATGAAGCAGAAGCGCTTTTTATTGCCGGTGCTGTTTCTACTATTTTTAAAGAAACCGTTGTGGGTAACTCAATACCGATTAAATTACCTTCATACAACATACCTAAAATATCTTCCTGGGCATCAGGCAGCATTCCAGCAGCCGTATCAATATCTTCAGCAGTTAAAGTATATTGATTATATACCCATGACCTATAAAAATGCTTGATTTTCATAGAGAAGAAGATCAAAATTATCCAATGACGCAAATTACTCTCACAGCCCATGA
>JAIVER010000356.1 GCA_023864145.1 Thiohalomonas sp.
TTTTACCGAGCATTGGAAAATCATTAGATTCTCGAATTAATGACAATTTCCAAGTGTTCGATCCTGCATTTTCAAGTTGATTGGGTATAGTTAAAGTTTAAAGGCGTAAAGAACAGATGATCTTTACGCCTTTGTCGTTTAATATGGCATTAATTAATAATGGGACTACATTTATATCCTGGATAAAAACAAGGGTATAAACAAATAGTGGGGACAAGTAGATGAATTTAAGGAATATCTATGAAAATTAATCACATACTAAAAAACTATTTTAAAACATTAGCAAATGCACTATCAGGAAAAAATTTACCCAGTGAATCCCGTCGCTTAGTATTATCAAAGTTGCTGGCAACAGGCGCTGCAGTGGCTCTGGGTGCGTCTGCAAGCACAGCGAATGCCCATAAAATTGATACTGTTGAGGAAAAAGAAGAACGTTTTCCTGGTGATCCGCCAGAACATTTTATTGTCTATCAACTCAATGAATCTGATCATGAATATCACCAGCATGTATTAAATTCAGTGGGTGCTATGATTGGCCGATATGAAGACAATATTGATATCGTTGTTGCCTGTTTTGGTCGGGGTATTCATGTTTTGGCTAAAGAACCGGGCAGACCGGTTCATGAGTCCATTAAAGAAAAAGTAAAAAGCCTTGCCGGGCAGGGTGTTAAATTTCATGCCTGCGGCCGTACCTTAAAGTCACTGAACTGGACGGATAAAGACATGCTTTCTTTTGCCAAAATGGTTGATGTGGGTGTGGCTGATATTATGGAATTACAAGAACAAAACTATGCTTATTTTGCCTGGTAATCCCTCTTGTAGTACAAGCATTTAAAAAAATAAGTGACCATGGGCTTAATAAGCGTTATTTAGGAATACAGACTAAATAGTTACAATAATAGTTAATTAACGAGAAACAAATGACAAATATTTTGATCACCGGTGCTGCCGGACGTATGGGAAGAAACCTGATCAGCGCTGTTGATGAAGCTGACGGTGCCTATCTGACAGCGGCTACAGAACGTCAGGGCAGCAGTATGGTCGGTCTTGATGCAGGAGAGCTGGCCGGTCTGGAAAAAAATAATATCGTTCTGATTGATGACATCAATAATGCCCTGGATCAGTTCGATGTGTGTATTGATTTTACTGCACCCGCCGTCACCATTGAAAATATTAAAGCCTGCCGAGCGGCTGGTCGAAAAATGGTCATAGGTACTACAGGTTTTACTGATGAGCAAAAGCAACTCATTCAGGATGTAGCACAGGATATAGCCATTGTTTTTGCACCTAATATGAGCGTTGGTGTAAATTTAACATTTAAACTTCTGGATATTGCTGCTCGTGTTTTAGGTGATACGGTTGATATTGAAGTCATCGAAGCACATCATCGTCACAAAGTTGATGCGCCTTCAGGTACAGCACTACGTATGGGTGAAGTGCTCGCTGATGCTTTAGGTCGTGATTTAAAAGACTGTGCAGTTTATGCTCGTCAAGGGCAAACAGGTGAACGTGATAGACAAAGCATTGGCTTTGAAACCATTCGAGCCGGTGATATTGTTGGTGAACATACGGTTATGTTTGCTGATATTGGTGAACGGGTCGAGATCACTCACAAAGCCTCAAGCCGTATGACTTTTGCTAATGGTGCAGTGCGTGCCGCACAATGGCTCAACGATCATGATAAAGGCTTATTTGATATGCTGGATGTTTTGGGCTTAAGAGACTGAATCTCTTAATAATCAGTTAACATCAACTCGCTGCAGAAAAATGTGCTGAACCCGAATAGTTCGTTTTTCTGAGTGAGTATCCTTTAACCTAAATAAATCAGTTGAACCTACTGTGAGCGTCCAATGCACTGAATCTTCAAGACTTTTCAGAGCATTTTGAATTCACCCGTAGGGTGGCTACGAATAAATTCAAAATAACCTGTAAAGCCTTGAATCTCCAGCACCTTGATCGCTCTCGCTACGATTCAACTGATTTATTTAGGTTTAATTCAATAGATATCTTTCAAGCTAAGTTTTTACTCTTAAACTTGCATTAACAACAGTCCCCTGCTAACTCAATATATTCTATACTCATGACCTATGAAAATGCTTGATTTTCATAGAGAAGAAGATCAAAATTATCCAATGACGCAAATTACTCTCACAGCCCATGAA
>JAIVER010000357.1 GCA_023864145.1 Thiohalomonas sp.
TTACCGAGCATTGGAAAATCATTAGATTCTCGAATTAATGATAATTTCCAAGTGTTCGATCCTGCATTTTCAAGTTGATTGGGTATATGTCATTTGTAATTGAGCGTGTTGTCCCAAAAGGAAAAGCAAAAGAAAGAGAAAAATATGACAGTAGTTAGAAACAATAGCTCTAATAATGTGATGGAACAAATGACCACTGCAGGTCGTAAGATTGAACATGCTTCTTTTGATGTCGTTGATCAGGAAGCAGGTTCACATAATTATACTGCAGGGCAATGGCCTCTTGTGCGTCGTATGATTCATGCTACAGCTGATTTTGAATTTAATGGCTTAGCTCAGTTTCATCCTGATGCTATAGAGGCGGGAATAAAAGCCATGATTGCTGGTAAGCCGGTACTGGCTGATGTGGAAATGATCTGTGTGGGCTTATCCAAACCAAGGCTGGCGCATTTTTCAATCACTACGCATCAATTTATCAGTGATGATGATGTTATTGAAAAAGCCAAAGAGCAGGGAGGTACCCGGGCAGTACAGGCCATGCGTAAGGCGGCACAGCAGGGTTTGCTGAATGGAGGTATTGTTGCCATTGGTAATGCTCCAACTGCTTTGCTGGAAGTGATTCGTTTAATTAAAGAAGAAGGTATTAAGCCCAGCTTAATTATTGGTATGCCGGTTGGTTTTGTTTCAGCGGCAGAATCAAAAGAAGCTTTGTCAAAATTAACAGAGCTTCCCTGGATCATTACTCAGGGTAGAAAGGGTGGTACTACCTTAGTCGTGTCAGCTATTCATGCTTTGTTAGCTGAGGCCATTCATAGAGAGGATACAGAGGATAGTGCATAGTTTGTGTGAGCTCATGCCTATAAAACAATGCAGATAAAATCATGCCTATAAAAAAAACAGCTCGCAAAAAAAGAGGTAATCGCAAAGGTTTTACGACCGGCGCCTGTACGGCTGCGGCGGCCAGAGCGGCGACTTTGGGGTTGGTAACTGGAGAAGTACAGGATTCGGTTTTATGTCGTCTGCCTAACAAAACTGATGTTAGCTTTAAAGTTGAGTCGTTTTTTCTTGAGTCAGGGCATGCCAGAGCAGTCGTTATTAAAGATGCGGGTGATGATCCTGATGTCACTGATAAGGCTCATATAACTGTTGATATTTATCTTAAAGAAATAAAAGAGCTTAAAATATTCGATAACCCATGTGATGAAATACGGGAAAAAATAAAACTACTCAATGGCCCCGGTGTGGGAGTAGTGACTCAGGCAGGCTTAGGACTTGAAGTGAATGGCCCGGCAATTAATCCTGTGCCGCAAAAAAACATTCGTGAAAATGTCTCAGCTGTTGCCGGTGATTTATTAGACAAGTATAATTTTGAAATTATCATCTCTGTACCGGATGGTGAAAAGATGGCTAAACGTACCCTGAACGCCCGGCTGGGTATTATTGCTGGTATTTCGATATTAGGTACCAGTGGTATTGTTCATCCATGGTCAACAGCTGCGTTTCGTTCCAGTGTGATACAGGCTATTGAAGTGGCAGTGAGTCAGGAACAAAAAATTATTGTGCTCACCACCGGTGGTAGAACAGAAAAATTTATTATTGGTGAATTGCCTGAATTACCTTCAGTGTGCTTTGTACAAATGGGTGACTTTTTAAAAGTGGCCTTAGATACCGTTGTTAATAGTGGTATTAAACGCATAGTGATCGGCGCAATGGTGGGTAAGCTGGCAAAAATGGCACAGGGTGAAAATATTACTCATGCCAGAAAAAATCCCATTAATATGAAAATGGTGTCAGAGATTGCTCAGGCAGCAGGTGCCGGTGATGAAGTCGTTGAAGATATTGCACAAGCAGATACTGCTCGTTATGCCAGTGAACGAATGAGTGAAATTGGTTTGTTAAATGAATTTTATTTGTATCTGGCGAAAAAAGTGATGCAGACATTATTAGAAAAATATGATCAGCAGTTTAGCCTGAAAATTATGATTTGTGACTTTGAAGGTAATAAGCAATTGGAGCTTGATAGTGAGCAATATACCCATGTTCTATGAAAATGCTTGATTTTCATAGAGAAGAAGATCAAAATTATCCAATGACGCAAATTACTCTCACAGCCCATGAAAAATCAGCTCTAG
>JAIVER010000358.1 GCA_023864145.1 Thiohalomonas sp.
GAAGTCTCAAGCACGACTGGATATTTAAAATTGCTCAACCTACCCGTGAACATATGAAGAAAGATGTCGCAGTTTACATGAGGTATTAGAAGCTTGAAAGGCTGCATACAGCGAATGGTGATCAGTCACCAATTAACTATGAAAATTCTCTAAAAAAAGTGTCCGCTTGAACTTGACCAGTACACTATGCGTCTCTCTCTTATCTAAAACAATTACCTGCCAACCAACTTAAGATTGATAAATCATTTGTGCTTGATATGCTCAGTAATGAAGGTGATCGTGCTATTGTTGAAGGTATAGTTAGTTTGGCACAAATCTTTAAATGTCAAGTTATTGCTGAGGGTGTTGAACCAGGTGAGCATGGAGTGATGTTATTACGTCTTGATTGTGATATGGCCCAGGGATATAGTATTTCAAAGGCATTAACCTCAGACAAGGTTCTGAATTGGGCTAAAATATGGGAGCCTGATCCCAACTAGTTATTATGGTCAGAAAGGAGATGAGATATTTTTGATTTTCCACTACTCATCGCTCATAGTGATCATTTGGCGGGTATCAGTAATCAAATCAATAGAAGAGTATAATTCAGAAAGTGAATTATTTGATTTACAATCACATCGTCACTGTCGTTTGGGGAAATGGTATTATAATATTGGTAAAAAGAAATATCATGATTTGGAGCTGCCTCATAAAAAGACGCATCTACTGGGTAAAAAATTATTACAACTATTGTACTGACGGTAAGCAATCTGAAGCACAAAAAATGATACCAGATCTGATAAGACTTCGTGATGATGTTTTAATTAAGCTTAATGACTTACAGCAGGAAATATTAGAACAAAAGAAAGAACTAAGAGGATAATGCTCTGCTGTCTGTTTCCAGGAATCATTGCTAGCGTATCGGGTAGAGCTAAAAGACCTACCCGACATAGCATTAGCTTAGTGTACGAGCCTTCATATAACCCTGCTCGCTAACTCTGCTCCATTGAATGACATTATTTTTAAATTCAAGGAATGATTCATGGATTCTATTAGAAATTTCATCATGCTCACCCACTTTTGCCACGACATCCGTAGATAAAGCACGTAATTTTTTAATGACATCATCAGGATACTGACGCATTTTGACTTTATGTTTGCTAATCAATGTTTGTAGTGCATAATTATTTTTTGCGGTGTAATTAGCCAGCATATCCTGATTGGCAACACGACAGGCGGCACGAACAATCTTTTGCAGATCTTTGGGTAATTTGTTAAAGGCATCTTTATTGATCATGGCTTCCATTGTGGAACCCGGCTCATGCCAACCCGGGAGGTAATAAAACTTTGCAACTTTATATAAACCAAAGGCCATATCATTATAAGGGCCTACCCATTCGGTAGCATCAATGGCACCGGACTGCATTGAGGTATAAATTTCACCGCCGGGTAACGTAACAGGGGTGCCTCCGGCTTGTTTCAACACTTCAGCACCCATACCCGGGATACGCATTTTCAAACCTTTAAGATCAGCAACGCTGTTAATTTCTTTATTGAACCAGCCGCCCATTTGCACACCGGTATTGCCGGCTGCATTAGGGATCAGGTTAAACTTATCATATAGTTCTTCCCAAAGCTTCATACCGCCGCCATGATATAACCAGCCATTCATTTCCTGAGCGGTCAGCCCAAAGGGAACTGAGGTAAAAAACTGTGTTGCCGGATGTTTACCTTTCCAATAATAAGCACCGCTATGTCCCATCTGTGCTGTGCCTCTTGATACCGCATCAAATACTTCTAATGCGGGAACAATTTCATTAGCGCCATAGACTTTTACTTTTAAACGACCACCACTCATCTCATTAATGGTTTTAGCCAGAAAGTTAGCACCCGTACCCAGGCCGGGAAAGTTTTTTGGCCAGGAGGTTACCATCTTCCATTTGATCGTTTTAGCAGCAGAGGCAGTATTAATACCTCCCACCATACCGGCAGTGGCAACAGAACCGGCACTGACACCTTTTATAAAATCACGTCTTTTCATTCTAATTTTTATCCTGTTATATAATCTATACCCAATCAACTTGAAAATGCAGGATCGAACACTTGGAAATTATCATTAATTCGAGAATCTAATGATTTTCCAATGCTCG
>JAIVER010000359.1 GCA_023864145.1 Thiohalomonas sp.
ATTTTACCGAGCATTGGAAAATCATTAGATCCTCGAATTAATGATAATTTCCAAGTGTTCGATCCTGCATTTTCAAGTTGATTGGGTATAACACTAAGCGTAAGTTGCCCATCATATAGGTATGATAAGTGTGAGATGGTCTGCCGGGCTTTTGTGGATTGTAACCTTTTTTTCCCCCTTTCTAATGTCCATATAATGGTTTGACGCTGACATCGACATCTAAAATCCAAGGCGTGGTTAATAAGGGGGCATAGCAAGATTGTAAATCTCTTTGTAGCCATTCGATGCCTGCCTTCTTTTCAATTTTATTCAAACCCCGACGAGCAGAATCATCACTGACCACTTTGCTCATGCCTAATAATCGTGAATTAACTTGATCACTCATTAGATTAGTGATCTGTGGATAGCGATTATCTCCCGACAAAATGGAAAGAAATAATGAGCCCAGTAGATTCACTTTTTTAGGCACATTATTGCTTCGATAATGTAAAGGACAATCCCTTACCCAGGGATCAATCGACCACCTAATTTTAAAAACGGGATGAAAAAGGGTAATTGCCCCATGGGAATGACTTTGGCATTGGAATCTCATTCAATATGTAATTTTCCAGCATAAGTGTCAACTTCTACCGCCTTAGGAAGTGGATTTCTAGTCGCTAAAGCCTGATCACCCGTTGGGTGATCATATTTGGGTGGCAAAACCATCATTTCATCCTTGTTTTTCAAATGCTTGTGCTTTTAGCCTATTTTCAACTGATTAAACTAGGGTCACTGTGATATGATGAGTCTGATGATTTAATTTATTGATATATGCTACCCTCAGGAGGCCCCTAATGCAGATCAGTAGGCAATAGCGGAAAACTCGGGAATAGTTTAAAGTCATGGATGATCCTTTTTATTGACAACTTTTTCTTAGATATTATGGATGATACTCACTCAAAATTGCTTTTTTTAGCAACAGGCTCTTATGCTTGTCCTGGCCAAAAATAACTGTGGAACAGCTCAATAAGAAAGGAAACCAGAGGTAAAAAATTTTACTGCGGCAATCTACGTGAGACCTATGACTTTCCGTCCCTGTTTCGTAATTAGGTTTGGCTTTTTTATTTGTAAGATTAAACCTAGTTAACAAGTTTGCCCATAACATTATCAGAATTATGTGATGGACGTCAAAAATGATATTTTTCTTACTTGTTAAATAAGTCTGAATTATCAGGTACGCCAGTCAATTTCCTGCTGATTTTTCTGTTTGAGAAAATGATTAATTTTAGAAAAAGGTTTGCTGCCGAAAAAACCACGGTAAGCAGAGAGCGGGGACGGGTGCGTGGAGCGTAAGACAAAGTGGCGCTCAGTGTTGATTATAGCCCCTTTCTTTTGCGCATAAGCACCCCATAAAACAAAAGCAATTGGTCGTGTCTGTTGATTTAATTCATTGATAATGGCATCGGTAAACTCCTCCCAGCCCTGTCCCTGATGTGAATTTGCCTGACCGCTGGCAACGGTTAATACACTATTGAGCAATAGTACGCCCTGTTCTGCCCAGGATTGCAGGTGACCATTTTGATTGTTAATGCCTAAGTCATCTTGCAATTCTTTGTAAATATTTATCAAGGATTTTGGAATGGGTTTGACATCAGGTAATACAGAAAAACATAAGCCGTGAGCATGACCGGGGGTTGGGTAGGGATCCTGACCCAGGATCACGACTTTAACCTGATCCGGTGATATCGTGTTGAGGGCATTAAAGCAGAGGCTGGAGTGAGGTAATATTACTTTACCCTGATTTTTCTCGTTGCGCAAAAAATCTCTTAATGCCGACATTTTATCGGATTCAAGTGTTTTTTGAAGCTTGTTTTTCCAGGTTTCGTCAAGTTGGCTCGTACTCATTATTTTCCCCTCATTCCTAAGGATGCAGAGTACAGATTTTAGTTTAAATGATCCAGTTTAAATTCTGATTAATTTTCTGACGGGTATCTTCAATGGCACTGGCATGTTCGGCTACAATGGCAATACTGCCCTTTTGTGATGGATAGTATATACCCAATCAACTTGAAAATGCAGGATCGAAGACTTGGAAATTATCATTAATTCGAGAATCTAATGATTTTCCAATGCTCGGTAAAA
>JAIVER010000360.1 GCA_023864145.1 Thiohalomonas sp.
TCATGGGCTGTGAGAGTAATTTGCGTCATTGGATAATTTTGATCTTCTTCTCTATGAAAATCAAGCATTTTCATAGGTCATGGGTATAAAGACAGTATCCTTAAAGTCTGGTACAAAGAAAAGTTGAGTTATGTAAAAATTACTCAAATTTTACTGGCAACAGATTCATTTGAGCGGGTAGCCTTTAAGGTGGTGGCTAATAAGTAAGAAGATATGTAACTACATCAGCGTGTTTGGATTAGGCCGGTGAATAAGTTAAATGCTGGGCTAATCACTTGTACAGGATGGGGTTTAGTTCCCTTCTTCTCGTTCTATGGCATCCAGCTCAGCTTCCATTTCTGCATCAGTCATTGCCTGGTAACGAGGTTCATCTGGCTCTGAAGTGTCATTACTATCTTTTGAACTGGTGCTATTTCTTGATTTTTTGTCGGGGTCATCATTATTTTCAGCTTCTTCTCTGGCCTTTCTTTTACCAATAATTCGTGAGAAGACGATGCCTAATTCAAATAACAGCCATACAGGAATAGCCAGTAAGGTCTGCGAAATGATATCAGGAGGCGTGAGCAGCATACCAATGACAAAAGAGCCGACAATAACATAGGGACGTTTTTTCGCTAACTTATCAGCATCAGTCACGCCGGTGAGAGTCAGTACGATGGTAAACACCGGGACTTCAAATGCGACACCAAAGGCAAAAAACATTTTAAGAATGAAATCCAGATATTGGCTGATATCGGTCATCATTGCTACGCCTTCTGGTGTTGTTGACGTAAAAAATGCAAACATTAGCGGGAAGACTATATAAAATGAGAAGAGGATACCGCTATAGAATAAAATGACACTGGATGCAATTAATGGCAAAGCCAGACGTTTTTCATGATTATATAAACCCGGTGCAACAAAGGACCAAAATTGATAAAAAATATAAGGGATAGCAATAAAAATTGAGGCAAGAAGACTGAGTTTAAAGGGTGTTAAAAAGGGGGCTGCAACACCGGTAGCAATCATTGTACTGCCTTCAGGCAGTTGGGATAATAGCGGCTCAGAGACAAGGTGATAGAGATCGTTGGCAAAAAAGAACAGTACCAGAAAAATGGCTATTACGACCACAACGATACGTAAAACACGATCACGTAGCTCAATTAAATGAGCCATGAAAGGTTGTTCTTTCTCCATCTCTTGTTCAGTGCCTTCTTGCAGATCCGGGTTGTCGTTAATCGTGTTCATGATTTTTCTGTACCGGCTAGCGCTGATTCAGCTGAGTCACTGTTATCGGACTCATTTGCTGCCGATGTCTTTTTTTCAGTTGATTTTTGCTCAGATTCTTCAATATCAAGAATATCATCCATGCTGATGCTGCCACGCAGAGACTCTGTTTCAGATGCGATGGAGGTATTCATTGCGCTGGCGACATTTTTATATTCATCAGCCAGTTTTTGTTGATCAGCTAAAATGCGCTTGAGATCTTCATCTTTAAGCTCTTTGCCAATATCATCTTTGATATTGGCCACAAAACGATTAGCACGACCTACGTATTTACCCACTGTCCGTGCAACAGCAGGTAAACGCTCAGGGCCAATGACCAGTAGCGCAACGATTCCAATGATGGAGAGTTCCCAAAAGCCTATATCGAACATATTAACTAAAGCTGCCTATATTATTAAATAAGTGTAATTAGATAAGAGTAAAAGGATGTTAAAACAACTAATAACTTTTATGCTGATTAAACTTAAACCTGATCTTTAGTTTTATGTTCGACTGTACCTTCAATAGTCGTACCTGCTTCTTTATTATCTAACTGCTCTTTTTTTTCAGTGTTCTCAGTGTCTGTTGTTGTGCTGGCATTTTCTTCATCTTTCATTGCAGTTTTGAAGTTTTTAATAGCACCGCCTAGATCACCACCGATATTGCGTAATTTTTTTGCACCAAACAGAACAAGTACAATTGCCAGGATGATTAATAATTCAGTAACGCCAAATCCCATTGGATTCTCCTATAACTATACCCAATCAACTTGAAAATGCAGGATCGAACACTTGGAAATTATCATTAATTCGAGAATCTAATGATTTTCCAATGCTCGGTAAAA
>JAIVER010000361.1 GCA_023864145.1 Thiohalomonas sp.
CATGGGCTGTGAGAGTAATTTGCGTCATTGGATAATTTTGATCTTCTTCTCTATGAAAATCAAGCATTTTCATAGGTCATGGGTATAATAGTTAAGCACTATGCTTAATCTCTAGTAACTCTGTCAGACTTCATCTGACAGTTACCCTTTTTATTATGAAAGCTTAAAAATCCTAATATTAATTGACAGAAATTCTCTGCTTAAATTAATTTAGAGAAGCGCTGTGTTTTTTCATCCGGCTTAATATAACGATCAAAGAGCATACAGATATTGCGGATCAATAAGCGGCCTCTTGAAGTCACCTCAATTGAATGTTCATCCATAGTGATCAAACCATCATCAACCATTGTTTTATAGTGCTCTAATTCAGCTGAAAAATAGTCATTAAAATTAATATTAAAGTGTTTTTCGACATCATTGAAATTCAATTTAAAATGACAGATAAGCTGCATAATAGCTTCCCGGCGGATTAAATCATCATTGTCAATTTCGATTCCTCTGAAAACAGGCAGTTCACCCTTATCAATCTTTTCGTAATATTCATCCATAGTACGCACGTTTTGGGCAAAACTATTGGCAATGCTGCCGATGGAAGTAATACCAATACCCACCAGATCACAATCTGCATGAGTCGCATAGCCCTGGAAGTTTCGATATAGCTTACCGTTTTTCTGAGCAATGCTGAGTTCATCATCCGGTTTGGCAAAGTGATCCATAGCGATATAGACATAACCGGCATTAGTCAGTTTTTCCATGCAATGTTTAAAAATTTCCAGTTTTACAGATGCTTCCGGAAGGTCGGCTTTATTAATACGGCGTTGTGGTTTAAAGCGTTCTGGTAAATGGGCATAATTGAACACCGAGACTCGATCAGGACTGATTTCTATCAGTTCATCTAAGGTATGATCAAAGCTTTCAACCGTTTGCAGAGGTAGACCATAAATTAAATCAACACTAATGGATTTAAAATTTTCTTCTCTGGCTGCGGTTAATGCTGCCAGAGTTTCTTCACGACTCTGAATACGATTGACTGCTTTTTGAACGGCAGGATTAAAATCCTGAACACCCAGACTCATGCGATTAAAGCCCAGCTCTCTTAATAATTTAATGCTCTCACGACTAACTTCACGCGGGTCGATTTCAATGGAATATTCGCCTGTATCATCATCATGCAGGTTAAAGTGCTTACGGGTAACTGCCATTAACTCACGCATTTCATCATGACTGATAAAGGTCGGTGTACCGCCACCCCAATGCAGTTGGTCTACTTTACGAGAAGGATCAAATAATTTCGCCTGCATCTCAATTTCTTTATAAACCCGCTGCAGATAAGGCGCTGCTTTTGAGCGATCTTTGGTGACAACCTTATTACAGGCGCAATAAAAACACACGGTATCACAAAATGGAATATGAAAATAAAGAGACAGTGCCTGGCCGGATTGATTCGATTTTTCAGCAAATTTCTTATAGGTATCAGCCGTATATTCATCACCAAACTGCACAGCTGTCGGATAGGAAGTATAGCGAGGCCCAGCCTTGTCATACCGTTTAATGAGTTGTGGATCAAACTCAACATTTGCCATAATTAATTATCCTGATAAGCCTTGAGCCAACATGAGTGTCGCCGACTCGATACGTTTAAATAAAAGAGTTACACATTATGCCAGTTTAGGACTAAAGAAACCAGAAACTAAGGAACTGTTCCTAAATGCTATACACGGAGCATCAGAAGCTATCATTTTTTATTTGGTGATTTTATGCCAATATGAGCCCAATAATGAATAAAAGCTTCTGATGCAGATAGTAAATGAAGAATGATCACGTGTTGGAGCACTTATACCCAATCAAGTTGAAAATGCAGGATCGAACACTTGGAAATTATCATTAATTCGAGGATCTAATGATTTTCCAATGCTCGGTAAAATTTCATCAAAAACTCATTAATTTTCTGTCGAAACTCTTTAGCATTGTGAAAAAAATGATTATTTCTCACCTTTTCATTCATTACTTTCCATAACCGCTCTATCGGATTCAAATTTGGCCTATAAGGTGGTAAATAATACAATTTAATATCTAATTGTTGT
>JAIVER010000362.1 GCA_023864145.1 Thiohalomonas sp.
ATAAAATAAATCGACTCATCAACCGCTATTTTCTTTTTTAACTGCTCGTAGGCTCGGATAAACTCAGCTTGTTTTTCTGTGTCAGCCTTAACCGTATATTCAACTAACCAAGTAGCCTTAATATAAGCAACAATGTCTTTTTGATGGTGGTAAGTCTGGTCTGTTAAATGAGCAATATTAATCGCTTTAGAAAAACAGACTGATTAGGTTCGCTTATTGAGTTTAATAATTACTTATCACATCGCTTTAATTATTGCTTTTTCAATAGCCCGAGCTGCAGCAGCAAAGCCAAACACAGATGTAACACAGCTAGAAGAGCCGTAGCCAAAGTTACAATCCAGAGTGACACCTTTGATATGGTTTTTTTTCTGGCCTACACTGCCGTCATATTGTGGGTAGACTTGTTGTTCATTAGAAAAAACACATTCTATGCCAAAACGCCTTTTTGGATTACGGGAAAAGTTATAATGATAACGTAGCGAAGAACGTACTTTTGCTGCCAGAGGATCATTGTAGGTTTTGCTTAAATCAATGATTTCAATCGCTGTGGGATCAATCAAACCACCTGCGCCTCCAGTCGTAATAATTGGAATTTTGTTTCTCTTGCAATAATAAATCAGCGCACTTTTTTGTTGAGCGCTGTCAATGGCATCAATTACATAATCAAAAGGAGACTCCTGATGAAAGTATTTACTCAGATTATTCGGAGTCACCAGATCATCAATGGCATAGCAACGACACTCAGGATTTATTTGTAAAACTCTGTCCTGCATGGCTGATACTTTTGATTGATTAATGGTCTTGTCCAGAGTATGGATCTGACGGTTAATATTTGACAGGGCAATATCATCATTATCAATAAGTGTGATTTCACCAATACCAGAGCGGGCCAGAGCCTCGACAGCCCAGGAGCCAACGCCGCCAATGCCAATGACACAGATATGCAGTTTAGGAATAATTTTTGCCTTATGAGTGCCATAAAGTTGTTGAATACCCGAAAAACGTTCTGAATATTGAGAATGTGATGTCACTTTTTACCTGTCTGTGTGTTATTTATTATTGTTGCAATTAATTGGCCTGATACTATCCAAAAGTGATAGATAAAACCAGCATATATTGATAAAACTAAGTCTTTAGTGGTAGTTTTATGCATTGATTTATGTCAATAGTAGAATAAATTAGTATATTATAATAAAATACTGAATTCGTTTTTTCAATGGCGTTTAAAGAGGTTTTATCTGAATGCACTCAGAGAATAATGTAGCAGCTGATTCTAACGATCATATTGAGGTCAAAAATACGACCTGTTATATGTGTGCCTGTCGTTGTGGTATTCGTGTCACCCTAAAAAATGCTGAAGTCAGATATATTCAGGGTAATCCTGACCACCCTTTAAATAAATGCGTTATCTGTGCCAAAGGTTCATCCGCTATTATGAAGCAGTATTCACCGGCACATCTGACCCAGACCCATGCGCCGCAGAAAAGGTGCCGAGCGGGGAGACAATGATTTTGAAGAAATCTCCTGGAATGAAGCCTATGAGATGATGGCAGAACGTCTAAAAGTAAAAGAAATTCGCGCCACTGATCCAAAGAAATTTGCTCTATTTACCGGTCCTGATCAGATGCAGGCCCTGACCGGATTGTTTGCCTAACAGTTTGCTACACCAAACTATGGCGCTCATGCGGCTTTTGCTCAGTCAATATGGCGGCGGGCATGCTCTACACTATAGGCTGTTCATTCTGGGAATTCGGCACCCTGATCTGGAACGCTCCAAGCTGTTTATTATGTTTGGTACGGTAGAAGATCATCATTCCAATCCTCTTATACCCAATCAACTTGAATCTGTCGAAACTCTTTAGCATTGTGAAAAAAATGATTATTTCTCACCTTTTCATTCATTACTTTCCATAACCGCTCTATGTGCTTTATCTTTTAAAACTTGAGCTCTGTAATAACCCGCACCATCAAGCACTAAATGTATCGTGCCAGTAGTATTGGTGCTTTTCCAACGAAGTGATTCAATAAAATCCATCATGGAGACTGCATTGACCGTATCATATTGTGAACTGACCGCGTTCGC
>JAIVER010000363.1 GCA_023864145.1 Thiohalomonas sp.
GCGGCAACGATACCGCCTTTTTTTTGTCAACTGTTATATTTTTAAATTTTTTTCCTCTTTTGAGGAATGTGAAACTCTAAACTTTAGTTACATTAAAACTCTGTCCTATATGATCATAAAAGATCATTATCTCAAAATATTTTATGGTTTAAATTTTAATAAATTATTTTATGCTTATATAACTGCCTCAAATTGACAGAACAGCTGTAAAAACAGCTAATTTAGGCCTAAATTGTAAATAAGAGACAAAAAACTCGCTTATTGATTGCCAAAGAGCGCGTATTTTGATATATATTCACATCTTTTATAAATAAAATAAAAAACAGGATGGAGTCCGTTCGATGCCAACAACAAAAAGCACAAACAATGAAAGTGCTATGGATGCCTTTGAACCTTATCAGGAAAAAAAAGGCGAAGAGTATATGAATGAAAAGCAGCAGACGCATTTTAAGGCGCTCCTGCTGGCTTGGAAAAAAGAGTTAATGGAAGAGGTTGATAAGACCGTAACGCATATGAAAGATGATGCCACTAACTTCCCTGACCCAAGTGACCGCGCTTCTCAAGAAGAAGGATTTGCACTTGAACTCAGAACTCGTGACCGTGAGCGTAAACTGATCAAAAAAATTGATGAGTCTATAGCACTTATGGATTCTGAAGAATATGGTTTTTGCGAAACTTGCAGTGTCAACATCGGCATTCGCCGTCTGGAAGCTCGTCCTACTGCAACTCAATGTATCGATTGTAAAGAGTTAGACGAAGAAAAAGAAAAAACCGGCTAAATTCTTTATTGTCTACGCAATAAGTTAAGCTGAGCTTACAAGTATTTTTAACTCTATATTTGTCATTTGACTGATAATAAATTAGAAATGGTTGTCACTTAGCTGTTATTGACTTAGCTGTCGTTCTTCTATCTCCTTGTAATTTCAATTGATTTTAAGCTGCGAACGCTGACCTTTTCCAAAATTTACTAATGTACTGCCCAATCGTCCACACTAATCAATCACCTGGTCTGAATTTATTGCCATCTTCTCTGATACCTTCTATTATTATTTTTTATAAATATCGTGTAAATAACTACAGACTCTCATATTGAAAAAAAATAATTCTATTCAGAAACCCTATCGGGGACGTTTTGCGCCATCCCCCTCAGGGGAGTTACACTTTGGATCGCTATTAGCTGCCATGGCCAGTTATGCTGATGCTCGTCACCATAATGGCTCATGGTTATTAAGAATTGATGATATTGATCAGGCTCGTGTGGTTAAACATTCCGATCAGCATATTTTAAACACTCTGGAACAATGCGGCTTTGAGTGGGATGAAAAAGTCAGCTATCAAAGTCAATGTATTCATCACTACCAGTCAGCTCTGGAAAAACTCAATCAGGCAAAGCTCAATTATCCATGCACCTGCTCACGAAAACAACTTAAAGCACTTTCTGATAGCGGCATTTATCCAGGACTCTGTCGTCATAAAATAGTACGTGATAGTGATGATAAAAACAGTGCTATTCGTATCAAAGTGTCATCAGAACACATTTCATTTATTGATCAAATCCAGCAAAGCTACAGGCAAAAACTAAGTCAGGATGTGGGTGATTTTATTATCTACCGGCGTGATAACGTATTTTCATATCAATTAAGTGTCGTGGTTGATGATTTTCAAAGTGCTATTACTCATATTGTCCGTGGTTATGATCTTTTGGATTCAACCCCTAGACAAATTTATCTGCAACAACTTCTCAGCTATCCACAACCACAGTATGCTCATATTCCTCTAGCTGTTAGTGAGAAAAATCTAAAATTAAGTAAGCTCAGTCAGGCAAAAAAAATAAACTGTAACCTGAATACTCTAGTATTGGCGGCACACTTTCTTGGACAAGAGATGGGGCAAAATGAAGTAGATAATATAGATGACTTTTGGCAAAACCTTATCAGTAATTGGGAGATAAACAGGGTACCAAGGATGGAAAAACAGGTAATTATATACCCATGACCTATGAAAATGCTTGATTTTCATAGAGAAGAAGCTCAAAATTATCCAATGACGCAAATTACTCTCACAGCCCATGAAAA
>JAIVER010000364.1 GCA_023864145.1 Thiohalomonas sp.
TCATGGGCTGTGAGAGTAATTTGCGTCATTGGATAATTTTGATCTTCTTCTCTATGAAAATCAAGCATTTTCATAGGTCATGGGTATAAACAGGTGGATGGTGTTACTTGAACAATTATTGGTGCGACAAGTGTAACTCAATTAAAAGAAGATATTATTGCCTTTGAAAATAGTTTGTCGGATGCTGTTTTAGATGATATCAATTCAGTTATGCATCAATATCCCGTGCCGTTTTAAGTGATAAACAGACGCTCTTATGAAATAAAACGAACAAATTTCAGAGAATATTAATTAAAACTAATATTAATGCTTGCTAATATTCTTGGCGCGTTATATACTACCGAAACTAATAAAAGAACTTGAAAAAACAGAGCAGCTTTAAATGCATTGTTTTTATCAGTTCGAACTGAAGCTTAATTAAGCTTTTTGCTATCACTATTAACCTAAATAAATCAGTTCAATCGTAGCAAGAGCGATCAAAGTGTTGGAGATTCAAGGCTTTGCAGGTTATTTTGGATTTATTCGTAGTCACCCTACGGTGAATTCAAAATGCTCTGAAAAGTCTTAAAGATTCAGTGCCTTGGACGCTCGCAGTAGGTTCAACTGATTTATTTAGGATTAAAGATAGTACAAACACATAACTAATTATTATTATTAAATTGGAGAGTTTAAAATGAAAAGATTATTAATTGCTGCAGCAATCGTAAGTGCAACAACCCTTTCAATGACAGCTAGTGCATTCTGGGATGACGGAAACAGCAACACTAACTGGAATGGCCAGGGCTATAACAACATGAATAACAATGCTTATGGCAACGGTTATGGTAATGGTTGGGGCGATGGTTCTGCTGATATGGATGCTGATGGCGACTTTGAAGTCACTATTAAAGCACGTGCCCGTGGTAAAGGTAACACCCGTGGTTCAGCTTATGGAAGTGGTAACAGCAACTACAATGGTTATAACAACATGGATTACCGTGGTAATGGTTACAATTCTTACCAGAATACAAATGCACCTTATGGTTATGGTCGTCCTTACTATGGTCGTCCTTACTATGGTCGTCCTTACTATGGTCATCCTTACTATGGTCGTCCTGCTCCTATGCAAGCACCAGTACAAGCTCCAGTAGCACCAGCGGCTAAGTAATTTAGCAGTTCTTTTTAATTTGTTCTGGCAGGCTTTATTTTATGATCTGCCAGAATAAGTTATTAATAATTAAGCTCTTCTCCTCCCTGTTTTTTCTCAGTTAATATCCCTGCAATCATTTAAATTATAAGATTTGTCATCATTCAATGTGACTTTGACTCATGATGTCGTTTTTTTTTCATCCATAGTCTCCTATTTAATTTGCTTTTATAAAACCCCTTACTATACTTAAATAAAATCCATACTAAATTACTAAGGTATTTCATTCTAATACCATTTGTATTAATGATCTGGGTTATTTTGAGTAATCGAAGTAAAAGGAGAATCAAAATGTATGATACAGTCAATATGGTTCGTACTATCAGCTTTGACAGGGATGAGGTTGAAGAACGGGCTAAAAAATTAGGACTTAATTTAACCGATGAACATTGGGATGCCATTAAGTTTGTAAAAAATTTATATGATTACCATGAGGATGAAGAACTGAAAATTGCTGATTATACTAAAGCTCTCAAGGGAAAATATGCAAAGCAGGGTGGCTTAAAGTATCTCTACTCCCTGTTCCCTGATGGGCCGATTAATAGTGTTACCCAACTTGCAGGAATTTCAGTCAATAGTATTCATGATCATTCCATGGGTTCAGTACATTAGCATGGTATATTTACAGGAGTAATAAATACTCCTGCTTGATAACTATAATCCTGGAATAATAGCTGAAATTGTTAAACATTCATGCTTAAGTCAGAAGGTGTCCAGCTAATGCCTTCTTCTGAAGCGGATGGGTTTTTATGGCTTATTATACCCATGAGCTATAGAAATGCTTGATTTTCATAGAGAAGAAGATCAAAATTATCCAATGACGCAAATTACTCTCACAGCCCATGAAAAATCAGCTCTAGAAATGC
>JAIVER010000365.1 GCA_023864145.1 Thiohalomonas sp.
ATTTTACCGAGCATTGGAAAATCCTTAGATTCTCGAATTAATGATAATTTCCAAGTGTTCGATCCTGCATTTTCAAGTTGATTGGGTATAGCTATCGGTGGGCGGTGCCCACCCTACTGATTGTAAAGTGGAAATGGTCACTCCCAAAAATAGTACTATTAAGCCGGGTTAAAATTGTTACGGGGTAAGGTAAATCCTTTAAAATCACCAACTCATAGCATTATAAATTCTATTGGCTATTTCCTTTCTATTACTTGTCCTGAGTGGATTATTCAACATGATCACAAAGGGATATGTTTCTCCAGATGGTGACAGCATATAACCGGCAAAGCTTGATATTCCTCTGAGTGTACCTGTTTTCGCCTGAAATCGATTTTGATAATTTCTTAATAAACTATGATAGGGTTTAAAATGAATCAGCAAACTCATCATCTCACTGGCGGTAATTTTATTTTTTCTTGATAAGCCCGAGCCTTCTTGCAGCGTAAAATCATTAATCCCAACGCTGTTGTGTAAAAACTCAGCAACCACCTGACGGCCTTTTTCAAGATCGGCTGGAGCGCCCTTTTTTTCTCCACCTAAAATAATAAGCAATTGGTTGGCTATAAAATTATTGGAATAAACAAACAGTGTTTGAATAATTTCAGATACTGGGGCGGAATAATGAGTCATTATTTTTTTTGACGCCGGTGGAATCGGCTTATTAATAATGTCAACGGGAATAGCAATTTTTTCTGCTTTTAAAAAAGCCTGCAGGAGTTCTGCAAAATTCTGCAGGGCACGCTGAGTCTGTTTACCAAGATTAATCCGATGCTTTCCGGCGATTAATTTTTTTGCTGTCTTAATTGCCGTGGCGGTCAGCGGTGTTTGTGCCTCTGCTGAGCTTATCAGACCTGTGCGTAATTTATTGATATTAACCGTATTAAAATTAGCCGCCAGAGCACCCAAAGAGGCATCATAAGGATTATCACTGGCAGACTGCCCATGAACTGTTAGTTCAGCTTTAAAGAAACTGGTATCCAGCCAGAATCCCTTGAGCGCCCCGGAGGGAGATTGTTTCAGGTATTTTTTTATCTGCTGAGCTATTTTTAACAGCGTTTCAGAGACTAATGTCGGATCGCCAAAGCCCTTAATACCTAAATAATTATCAGGGGTGAGGTAAATTTCAGTAGGTATTCGATAGTGCTCCCCAAGGTTTGTTATCACCGCATCCGCTGTGGCAATTTTCAAGATAGAAGCCGGCACCATGAGCTTATTCGCATTATGCGAAAAAAGAGTTCGGCCATGATGATCATAAACCAGAGCAGAATTATTATTGAGCTGTTTAATCAGCGGGCTTTGCCAGTTACTGGCAAAGGCATTGCCTGCATATAAAAACAGAACAAATAGAATTAATTCTATACTACGATGATCCATAGGTTACTATACCCAAAGATAAATCAAAGGGAGAAGTCGGCGTACAAAAATTGTTGAACGTTGGATCATTGCTCGTTTGCGACATCAGACTTTTTTCTCTCTACATGAATTAAACCAGTCTATTAAAGCACTCTTAGTTGATTTGAACTCAAAGCCCTTCAAGAAATTACCCTGTAATCGATTACAGGCTTTTGAGAAAATTGATAAGCCTACATTAAAATCGTTACCCCGTCATGCCTATGAATATACAGAGATTAAAATCGTTAAAGTTTATATCGATTATCACATTGAAGAATATGAGCAACACTTTTACTCGGTACCTCATCATCTGGTCGGAGAAATACTGGAATTGCATGTCGGCGATAAAGTCATCCAGATGTTCTTCAAAAATAAGCTGATAACCACTCATGTACGCAAGTATTACTCTGGCAGCAGTACTGAGCCAGCTCATATGCCCACACGGCATGAGAAAGATCATAAATGGTCTCCAGGGCGCTTAATGAACTGGGGTAAAGACATTGGGCCTGATATATACCCAATCAACTTGAAAATGCAGGATCGAACACTTGGAAATTATCATTAATTCGAGAATCTAATGATAATTTCCAATGCTCGGTAAA
>JAIVER010000366.1 GCA_023864145.1 Thiohalomonas sp.
TCTGCAGAAAGTTTACTAGACGAGCCGCCACTTTTAGTGCTAAGCTTTTCTGAGCCTTTGTAGTCTTTAATGTGACGTAATATGCTGGTTTCATGAATTCTTAAAGCCTGAGCGATCATGGGAACCTTCTAGCCTTCAGAGCAAAGTAGGATGCCTTTGATTCTATCTCCTTCTTTTCCATTTCTAGAATGCTTATGTTGCATTTCTAGAGGTGATTTTTCATGGGCTGTGAGAGTAATTTGCGTCATTGGATAATTTTGATCTTCTTCTCTATGAAAATCAAGCATTTTTATAGGTCATGGGTATACATGCTAAGCTTCTTTATAAATAAGCCGATACCACTTCTCAGGCCCTGTCTGATGCACAGATTCGCCCTGAACATCAACACCTACAGTAACCGGCATATCTTTAACTTCAAACTCATAAATTGCTTCCATGCCCAATTCTTCATAAGCAAGGACTGTGGATTTTTCTATTGCTTTAGAAATCAAATAAGCTGCCCCGCCAACAGCAATAAGATAAACGGCCTTATGTTTCTTAATTGCATCAATAGCAATGGGGCCGCGCTCAGCTTTACCTACCATACCAATCAGACCAGTTTCAGCTAGCATAGTCTCAGTATATTGATCCATGCGGGTTGATGTTGTCGGACCTGCAGGTCCGACTGACTCATCTTTGACTGCACCAACCGGGCCCACGTAATAGATAAAACGATTGGTGAAATCAACTCCTTTGGGTAAGGCTTCACCGTTAGCCAGAGTGTTAATAATTCGTTTATGTGCTGCATCCCGACCGGTAAGCAATTTACCATTAAGCAATAGTTGCTCGCCTGGTTTCCAGCTCTGTATTTGTTCTTTAGTTATGGTATCTAAATTGACCCGACGTGCTTTAGGAGAGGGTGTCCAGGTAACATCAGGCCAATCTTCCAGTTTGGGCGGCGTCAGAACAGCAGGACCAGAACCATCCAGAGTAAAATGGGTATGACGAGTTGCCGCACAATTGGGAATAATCGCCACAGGCAATGATGCTGCATGTGTTGGATAGTCCAGTACTTTGACATCAACCACAGTAGTCAGTCCACCCAGCCCCTGCGCACCAATACCCAGCGCATTAATTTTTTCATACAGCTCAAGGCGCAATTCTTCAGGTCTGCTTAACTCTTGTCCTTGTTCTGATTTTTGTATCAGTTCTTGTATATTGACCGGTTCCAGCAGGGATTCTTTGGCTAATAACATGGCTTTTTCAGGAGTGCCACCAATACCAACACCCATAATTCCAGGAGGACACCAGCCAGCCCCCATATCCTTGACAGAGCTGATGATCCAGTCCACTAAATTGGCACTGGGGTTTAGTACTGCAAATTTTGCTTTGTTTTCTGAGCCGGCGCCCTTAGCTGCCAGTTTCACTTTAATGGTATGACCGGGAACGATTTTGGTATGAATGACTGCCGGCGTATTATCTTTTGTATTCCTTCTTGTAGCAGCAGGATCAGCAAGTACTGATGCTCTCAGTACATTATCAGGATGATTATAGGCACGACGTACGCCTTCATTAATCATCTCTTCCAGACTTAATTGAGAATTCCATTGCACGTCCATTCCCACTTCCAGAAAGACAAGCACGATACCTGTATCCTGACAAATAGGCCTGTGTCCCTCAGCACAAAGACGTGAGTTATATAAGATCTGTGCAATAGCATCTTTAGCCGAGGCTGATTGCTCCTGCTCATATGCCTTGCCAAGTGCCTGAATATAGTCTTTTGGGTGGTAATAGGATATAAATTGCAGTGCATCGGCAATACTTTGAATCAAATCTTCTTGTTTTATGCTCGTCATAATCATCACTTCTTAGTTAATACTGCCATTAATCATAGCATATTATAAATTTTTAATTTCTGGACATCATTTTTGGGAGATAGGGGTAGGTAAAATGCTAATAAACAGTTATACCCAATCAACTTGAAAATTATCATTAATTCGAGAATCTAATGATTTTCCAATGCTCGGTAAAATTTCATCAAAAAACTCATTAAT
>JAIVER010000367.1:0-1827 GCA_023864145.1 Thiohalomonas sp.
ATGCTAAAGAGTTTCGACAGAAAATTAATGAGTTCTTTGATGAAATTTTACCGAGCATTGGAAAATCATTAGATTCTCGAATTAATGACATTTTCCAAGTGTTCGATCCTGCATTTTCAAGTTGATTGGGTATATATTTAAAAAATCAGTTATTATTGCGCCGCAGGCACCCTGAATAACATGATCATGGCTTTGCGGCGAAGTGTGGTCAAAGGGTGTAATTAGTATGGGTAAGCTGTTGCTCAATTTCTTTATGGCGAGGCCGAACGAATTGACCAACAGCTTACCCATACGTTCCTCAGGAAATTCACGCTTTGTCCACACGTAGACCGCCTGCAGAGCTCAACCATGTCTTAGCACTTCCACAGGGGCCAGTGAGTAAAAGGTTCTGTCCTTTTGCAATCCAGTCACACTGCAACAAGGCAGCCATCAGACTTTGTTTTAAACCGCGAGGCTGATGATAATCAATCGCCTGAGCGTTGCCCTGTATTTTAAATTTTACTGCTCTGATCAGGCGCTGTTGTTTACGTTGACTGCGTTCCATAAATTCCTGCTCAATTAGAAATTGAATACACTCTTCAAAAGACAAACCTTCATAAGTGCCAGGTTGCTCTATTTGTCCCTGTAGTGCCGTTGACATAGCACTGAGTTTTAATTGACGTAACTAACTGAGAATATTTTCTGTGATCATGATTTTTCCTTAATAAAACAAATTGATTTTAATGGTAGTCTTTAGGGCCGCGAATGTTCTCATGACTCTGTGGTAGTAATGCTTCCTCAAGATCGAACTCTTCTTATCTCATAGTATCTATTAACAATTTATCCAGATTGCTGGTCAATATTGAACGGATATTTTTGAGCCGATTAACCTAGTTTAATCAACCCATATGTGTTGATTAATACGCTCATGACTGATGGCAATGGTCTTTTCCTCTAATAACCAACCTGATATTTTCTCAGGGCTCCAGTGTTCTTCCGACAATTTTTCATCAATAAGCTCAATCATATCAGCCGTCATTTTGATTGCTTTAGAAGCAAGCTTACGTCGTTCAGTTGCCTTTGTCTATACTTGCTTGGGACGATAGCCTCGCTGATCTGTATTTCGCTTAAGCTCTCTGCTTATTGTGGATTTATGAACTCCGACTTCCTTAGCAATATCATCCTGAGTAAAATCCTTTTTATTTAGTTGGAAAATGTAGTATATTTGTCTTGTGTCAATTGTTTGTAAGTTCTCATAAGTCGCTTTACTCTTGCAGGAGAAAATGACTGAGCTTACAAGCAGTTGGCCATTTTTTCTAGCAATTTATTGCTGTACTTATGAGTTGAATTCGGGCAATGAGTGCTGGAACCTTATTTTGGCAAAGGCAATGGAGAAATTTAAGGTTAATCTGTGCTCTGATAATTATGTGGGACTGCCACCTCCTTCATAGAACATAATGAGTCAGACTTTTAGGTTGTTTATGCTAAATTTTGGTTGCTGGCAGGGTTAACTGATTTTTTTAAGTTTACAGATTTTGGACTCGCATGTCTAATGGTTTTCATCACTTCAAGAAAATAAACCTTATCATTGCTGCTTTTGATAGGATAAAGTGATATATACCCTTGACCTATAAAAATGCTTGATTTTTATAGAGAAGAAGATCAAAATTATCCGATGACGCAAATTACTCTCACAGCCCATGAAAAATCAGCTCTAGAAGTGCAACATAAGCATTCTAGAAATGGAAAAGAACGAGTTAGAATCAAAGCCATCCTACTTTGCTCTGAAGGCTGGAAGGTTCCCATGATCGCTCAGGCTTTAAGAATTCATGAAACCAGCATATTACG
>JAIVER010000367.1:1837-2009 GCA_023864145.1 Thiohalomonas sp.
ACATTGTTGCTTATATTAAGGCTACTTGGTTAGTTGAATATACGGTATCAGGACTTAATAAATGGTTGCACCAAAATAAGTTCAGTTATATACCCAATCAACTTGAAAATGCAGGATCGAACACTTGGAAATTATCATTAATTCGAGAATCTAATGATTTTCCAATGCTCGG
>JAIVER010000368.1 GCA_023864145.1 Thiohalomonas sp.
TCATGGGCTGTGAGAGTAATTTGCGTCATTGGATAATTTTGATCTTTTTCTCTATGAAAATCAAGCATTTTCATAGGTCATGGGTATATAATTAATTCGCGTTTGTAATATGGGTCATAGGGCGAAGCAAAGGGTAATTTATCTATTACCACACAGGACAATGCCCTGCCCTTGACATCAACACCTTCCCAAAAACTGCTGGTACCTAATAAAATTGCCCTTTTGCTTGTTTAAATTCATCAAGTAATTGCTGTTTCGGCGCATCTCCCTGAACAAAGAGCTGATAGTCCAGGTTCTGTAATATTTCTTTAGCTTCCTGCAATGCACGGTAGGATGTAAATAAAATAAATGTTTTTCCCTGCAACCAGTCAACAATAGGTAAAATGGCTCGAATAACAGCACGGGTATAATGGCTATCACTGGGTAAAGGCAAGTTTTGCGGTGCAAAAAGAACAGCCTGTTGACTATAATCAAAGGGAGTATCCAGTTTTATGGCAGCAAAGTCTTTCAATCCCAGTTGTTTTGAAAAATAACTAAATAATAATGTATCCTGATTGTTTTGTAATTGTGCTTCCTGCTGTGAAGAATAGCTCTCTACCAGTTCATGCCTATCTATTGGCTCATGGCTAATAATCTGTCCATAATTATTCACCGCCAGTGTTGCCGAGGTAAAAATCCAGTTTGACGAAGTGGCATCCAGTTGTTGTTTGAATTCATCACCAATTGATAAGGGGGTTAAATGAATAGCAAAGGAATTGTGTGTACACTCAAACCAGTGGATCATCTCAGGCAGGGTACTTTGTGTCAGTTCTGAAAAGTTGCTCAATAATTGTTTACAGCGTTTAAAACAATTTTCCAGTTCAGCACTACTGCCGGCCAATGCCTCAAGAAACACCTTCAGTTTTTTTAAGCCATATAAGATCTCATCACATAAAGGTTTAATTGAGCCGCTTATTTCAGAGCAGCTGTCGCGTTGCTTATAGCGTTTAAGGAGCATAATTAAATCAGATAGAATTCGTCTAAGCTCATCATTAATAGTAGTAAAACGTACCGTAGGTGCAGGTGATTTGGCAATTAAACGTCGTGTATCTCTAAGCAAATCTTTAATTTGTCTGGCAGAAACTTTGCGTGAGAAAAAACGCGAGGCAATTTCAGGTAATTGATGGGCTTCGTCAATAATATAAGTTTGTGCTGAGGGCAATAACTCACCTAATGTATCTGTTTTTAATTTCAGATCTGCCATCAACAGGTGATGATTAACCACTACGACATCCGCTTCAAAGGCCTTTTTCCTGGCTTTTAAAACATAACAGTCATCATGAACCGGACAAGCACCACCAAGACAATTATCAGCGGTTGATGTCACTATCGTCCAGAGAGAGGAGTGCTCCTTAAGCTGATTAAACTCAGAAATATCAGCAAATTCTGTCTGGCTTAACTGGGTTTTTATTAGTTGCAGCGCTGCTTGAATCTGCTCATCATACCAGGCTTCCCCGCAGGCTTTTTCAAAACGATAAAGACAAATATAATTACTACGCCCTTTGAGAAGGCTGTAATTTAACGTTCGTTGATTGATGGGCTCTAAAATTGAAGTAATTAACGGCAAATCTTTACGATAAAGTTGATCTTGAAGATTTTTTGTCCCGCTACTGATAATGGTCTGTTTTGAGGATAAGATCACCGGCACCAGATAGGCAAATGTTTTGCCTGTACCCGTGCCTGCTTCACAAAGTAAAATATTCTGACTCTTCTGAGAACGCTGGTGAGGTTGCCGCTCTAACAATTGCGCTACTTTTTTAGCCATGAGTAACTGCGCCTGACGAGGCTGATAATTGGCAAGATGCTCAGAAAGCAGACCATCCTGAGAGAAGATGCTGGTTAAATCGTGAATCATTTCTTAATAGCTAAAGTTTAGAGCGACAGCTCACCCTTGAGTGACCTGTTTTTTTCAAATGTTCTTTAACAAATTATTTGTAACAAGCTGATTTG
>JAIVER010000369.1 GCA_023864145.1 Thiohalomonas sp.
ATAGTGAGAATATCATCTTCTAAATCAGTCACCAAAACAGAGTATTCATAAGCTCGGATATCTTCAGGGCCATCGACTAATGCAAGCTGCTATTGCAGTTGATTTTGAGTTTCAAAACCAATGATGTTATCACTGGATAAACCTCGTCTGACAATAACTACTCGCCGCTCTTTTTCCCAACCTTGCAATTGAAGTTGATCTTCTTTAGCTTCCCATTCTTTGTTAATATAAGTCCACTCTCCTAACTCATGATGCTTGTATACCCATGACCTATGAAAATGCTTGATTTTCATAGAGAAGAAGATCAAAAGTATTCAATGACGCAAATTACTCTCACACCCCATGAAAAATCAGCTCTAGAAATGCAACATAAGCATTCTATACCCAATCAACTTGAAAATGCAGGATCGAACACTTGGAAATTATCATTAGATTCTCGAATTAATGATAATTTCCAAGTGTTCGATCCTGCATTTTCAAGTTGATTGGGTATATTCTGCTTCACCCTTACGCATCAAATCTCTTGGTTTCATATCTAATGCTTGTAAAATGTCTTTTAATTCACTCTTTGATGGTGGTGTTTTTAAGTACTCAATGATCTCAGGCTTAACATTATTATCTTCTAATAATTGCAAAGTTTGACGGGACTTGGAAGAACGGGGATTGTGATATATTTTTGTACTCATTTTTATATTCTCAAAAAGTGATGATGAAAAGTTTATATTATAGCAAAAAGGGTGTATAAAATCACTAAAAATATGAGTCCCCACGACTATAACCCTAAAGGGTTATCGGCATCAATATTATCCATAAATGGAATATGACGATCTTTATGGGTTATTTGATAGATCAGTCCCATCCAGTTGCCAATCACTTCCACTGCGGTATCGTGCCAGGTAATATCAATGTTCTGGCTCACCAGAGTTTCGGGAAATTCAGGCAGTTCCTGATTTTTTTGATGAGCCATAGTACAACGAAGGTGATATTCATTTAAAATAGCTTTTTCAAAAATACCTAAATAATTTTCTGGAAATGACGGGTATGTCTGACGTTCTCCCTGATTAAAGAGCATCACTTCACGCTTGTATTCTTTGAGTAATGAAATGCTATCGTATTCAGGGTGTCCCTGAAATAAAACATGACGAAAGCCATCGGGGCTGGTGGCCAGATGAACAAAGCCAGTGTCAGATTCGACTAGAATTTTTAGCTTCTGACCGATAAATTGTTGCTGTGATACGCAATTCCAGCGTGAATGGGGGACATCAAAACGGGTGTTTATATCATTAGTCAGCGGGTGATGTTTATCCAGAACATGATGGGGAAATACGCCCCAGGTTTTATTCATTTGTATTTTTCGTTTTTGAGCATAACGAAATACCATTACTGCATGAGTCGCCAGACAGGAGCATAAAGTGGAAGTGACATTGTCCCAGGCCCAGTCAAAGACCTCAATTAACGGCTCCCAAAAGGGTTGATTAGATAACTCGGAACCTGTGACATTGGCACCGGTAATAATTAATGCATCCAGTCCCATTTCTTTTATGTCAGCAAAAGACTCATAGTATTGTGATAAATAGTCTCTGGCTTTTTGAGAACGGGGGATTACATCCAGAGTAAAAGGATGAACATAAAATTGAGCAATAGGGTTACTCTCTCCAACTAATCGAAAAAACTGCCTTTCAGTAGCTGAAAGGGCAGCGTCCGGCATCATATTCAATAAACCAATATGCAATTCACGAATATCCTGATGCTGGGCTGTTATCGGTGTTAAGACCTTAATACCTTCGTCACGTAAACGAGAAAAAGAAGGCAACTGATTATGAGCAACTAATGGCATACTTTATTCCTATTCTTATGTCTACTCATGTAGTTATCACCAGCAATGGGCGATAAGTGATGGTTTATACCCAATCAACTTGAAAATGCAGGATCGAACACTTGGAAATTATCATTAATTCGAGAATCTAATGATTTTCCAATGCTCGGT
>JAIVER010000370.1 GCA_023864145.1 Thiohalomonas sp.
TTCATGGGCTGTGAGAGTAATTTGCGTCATTGGATAATTTTGATCTTCTTCTCTATGAAAATCAAGCATTTTCATAGGTTATGGGTATATAAACTTTGGCTTTTGGGAAATAAAAGAGCGTTTACAGCGTTTGATGCACTCCCTCTATGAGCAGAATTACTCAGAAAAGGGAGGCTATAAGAATATTATTAACGCTTAGGGCCGATAAAGACACTTTCACGCTTAGAGTGATAGAGTGTTCCTTCAGCATCTTTAGCTTCAACATTGAAAGTAATAGGCTGAGATTTCTCTGTCAGATTCTTTCTCGGCACTTTAACAAAAATAGTGACCGCTGTTACCGTACCATGAGCTGCAACCACTTCTTTTTCAGCACAAATCATTATCAAGCCTTTAAAATTATCATCATTGACTGAAATAGTCACTTTCAAGTCTTCATTCATTTTATTAAGCACTTTCAAGGTGAATCGATTTTGAATGGTGCCATCACTTTGTACCAGAAATAAAGGCTGTCTGGCATGAAGTACTTTAAGCTCCAGTGATTCCATACTACTAAGACCGGTAACAACACCTAATATTGAAATTAATAAAATAGCACTATAAACCCAGACTCTGGGACGTTTGAGCAAAGGCTTCTCTTCCCTACCCATAATACCGTCCCATGATGCATACTTGATCAAGCCCTTCGGTTTATTGATTTTTTCCATAACCGCATCACAGGCATCAATACATAAACCGCACATGATACAACCTTCCTGCTGACCACCTCTGATATCAACACCAGTGGGGCATACTGCAACACACTGGTTACAGTCAACACAATCGCCCTGATCTTCAGATGCAGCCTTACCTTTTACTAAACGAGCACGCTTCTCACCTCTTGAAACATTATAACTGGGAACAATGGATGTATCATCAATCATAACGGCCTGAATACGTGCATAAGGACACAGCCAGAAACAGATTTGCTCACGCAGGAAACCTGCCAGGAATACGGTGCCGACAATAAACATTGATACAGTGATATAAACTGTAGAAGAAGCATTTAAGGTAAATAAATCCACCCATAAATCATAAGCATCAGTAAACCATGCGGTAAAACTAATACCCGTTAAAAATGCAATCAGAAACCATAGTGAATATTTTTTAGCTCGAACAATAATTTTAGCTGCATTCCAGGGTGACTTTTCTAATTTTCTGCGTTTTGCCGGAGTGCCTTCGAGCTTATCTTCTATCCAGGTAAAGACATCCGTCCAGACGGTTTGAAAACAGAAAAAACCACACCAGACCCGACCAGCCAGTGCAGTTACAAGAGCCAGTAAAATGGCAAAAAACAGCAGTACAAATGACAGCATCCACAAATCTTGCGGTAATAGTGTCAGATTAAAAATATGGAATTGACGATTAGGAATATCAAGTAAAACGGCCTGGCGCTCACCTAAACGTAAATATGGACCAATAAAAAAGATAAGCCATAAAAAATTAGAAACCCATTTTAAATTTCTGAATTTTCCACCCATTCGCTTAGCATGGATTTTAACATCGCCGACATTAATCGTGTGTTCATGTGCTTCCGCATATAGATCTTCGAGGCTTTGCTCCTGGATTGTTTTTTCAGCCATAGTTGAGTCTTCTCTGCTTAATCATTATTTATGAGGGATTTTTCATAGCCTGTCCTTTGCCATGAAACTATTTAAATTATAAGTAACTTATGTTACTAAAGTTTAGAGTTTCACATTCCCCAAAAGAGGAAAAAAATTTAAAAAAATAACATAACATTTTTAGTTCGAGCACTACCCCCTCGGAGCATAAAAACGTTTATTGAATTACTGATTGGTAGTTTATTAACCCAATCAGGGTTTGTAACAAGCTCGTGCTGGATACTGGAGATGGCAAACCAGTGGTTCAGTTATCACAAATGGTTAGAAAAGGGCAAATGGTCTTATCTTAAAGTCATGAGACAATGGGTAAGCCTTTATC
>JAIVER010000371.1 GCA_023864145.1 Thiohalomonas sp.
TTCATGGGCTGTGAGAGTAATTTGCGTCATTGGATAATTTTGATCTTCTTCTCTATGAAAATCAAGCATTTTCATAGGTCATGGGTATATTTGATCTGTCCCCTTTTTATAATAATATAAAGTGCACCGGTTCCCCCATCCTTTGGTTGGGCAGAAGAAAAGGCTAATATTTCGGGGTGTTGTCCTAACCAGCTATTCACTTTATTTTTTAAAACCGGTTTTTGGGCATTTGAGCGATACCCTTTACCATGAACTAATCGAATACAACGTATTTGTTGTTTTTGAGCAAAATTGATAAATTCTAATAATGTTTCACGTGCCTCATTAATGGTTAAACCGTGTAAATCCAAGTGATCATCAATGATGATTTTCCCCTGCCTTAATTGCTTCTGTGCTTTTAACCGTAGGCCGGGACGAGCAAAAAAAATAAATTCTTCTCCCGATACTTCAGTGCCTTGCCATTCATCTGAGATATGAGCTTGAGAGACATCATCGTCATAATGATTTTTATCTTTAAATGGAGGAATGTTTTCCGGGTTGGCATATAAATCAATGCGATCATTCTGCATTGGCTTTACACCTTTTGTTGCTTCTTGAAAACTGGAAAAATCCTGTTCTGCTTGATTTTTAGTCATTAAGTAATATTAAAGTCAGTAAAATAGATAAAAATTGTCTGCAAATATATGAAAACTGTAAATTTTTAAGTATTATCTCATGTGGATTGAGGAAAATAAAATTTTCACCAAAGTCTTTTTCATGTGAGGTGGATTATCACCTTGTACAGTTTAATCTCTAAGAAAAAAGAAATTGCATGCATATTCTTGTCAGTAATGATGATGGTTACTTAGCTGAAGGCCTTAACAGCCTCGTTGAACACCTGAGTCAAATTGCCCGAATTACCGTTGTTGCACCTCAAAATGATCGAAGCGGCGCTAGTAATTCATTGACTCTTGATCGCCCTTTATTACCTGAAACAGCAAATAATGGTTTTATTGCCATTAATGGTACGCCAACCGATTGTGTGCATATTGCCATTACGGCATTATTAAAGGATGATCCACCTGACATTGTTGTTTCCGGCATTAATCGCGGGCCTAATATGGGCGATGATATCCTATATTCCGGGACGGTGGCGGCGGCAACAGAAGGTCGTTTTCTGGGTTTACCTGCGATTGCTGTTTCTCTTGGCAGTTTTGAGGGGAAAAATTTTTCTACAGCGGCAAAAGTTATTGTTAAAATTATCCAAAAATTGCAAATAGATCCTTTGGCTGCAGATACAATTCTAAATATTAATGTTCCGGACATTGAATATGACAAACTTGAATCATTTAAGATCACTCGTTTGGGAAAAAGACATAAAGCAGAGCCGGCAGTTGAGGCTATTGATCCGCGCAACCGAAAAGTGTATTGGTTAGGACCTGTTGGTGATGAGGCCGATGCAGGGCCAGGAACAGATTTTTTTGCACTGAGTCAAAATCAGGTATCTATTACCCCTATAAAAATTGATTTGACGAACCATGATTTACTTAATTCTCTGGAACAATGGTTAAAAACCTTATAATGAATAAACAATTTATTGAAGACTTTATTAAACCACGATTGGAATTAATAATGAGTTTAAGTCGAAAAAGTTGTTTTAACCAGCAATTGAAATCTATCATTATGGCCTAGCACCTAATCAAAGTTTAGAGTGCTCCGAAAGGACAGCTTTAGCTTGGCCATGCGTTTAAAAAAACGCAAAACTTAGAGGAAGTTTTGGCAATGAGTAAAAAACCCCAAAAAGTACTTTCGGCTATATTTATACCCATGACCTATGAAAATGCTTGATTTTCATAGAGAAGAAGATCTTTATTATCCAATGACGCAAATTACTCTCATAGGCCATGAAAAATCAGCTCTAGAAATGCAACATAAGCATTCTGGAAATGGAAAAGAACGAGATAGAATCAAAGCCATCCTACTTTGCTCT
>JAIVER010000372.1 GCA_023864145.1 Thiohalomonas sp.
TAATGAGAAATCAACCGTGTTATTAAATTGTCTTGCCTTCTCCTGTGCTTCAATAAGCAAGGACTGAATACTCCCAAAGAAACGAGTGACACCAGGATAAATGATGGGAATCAGATCTTCTATGACACGGATGCTATTAGGTGCCATAATCGACAACGCAATAATGGTACGTTCCACTTGTACTTGATCAACCGTGATGGTACGGACTTTTAGTTGCTCCTGTGTTTGACTGAAATGCTGGAATAAAATTTCTGCGGTATTTTCCTGAACACGATAGAGTGTGGGGCGAGATAAACCATACTCTTGACTTATTTGAGTCACTGAACCATGTAACCCTTGGTTTGCCAATACCTTTGCGCTAAACTCTATTTCCTGGGAAGTCGTTAAATCAGTGTTGTGCAAGCCTGTCACGGGTATTGCTCCTGGATAAATTGTCTGCTAACAATATTATCTCAGAACACGGGTTTGATGACTTCCTTTTTTATTGCTGAGCTCAGAAAACTGTAAAGCGGGGTTGAGCTGTCCCGTATATTTGGTCAGTCCCAAAATAAGTTTTTTAAATTATTTTATCTGGGTGATTGATAGCAGATAAAACGACTATTCAGCTGGCTTTGATAACGCCTCAATAAGTCCTTTATGTTCAGTGTTATCAGTATTACCCCATTCATCAAAACAGATAAGATCTTCCACGGGTAAACGATCACGCCAGCCTGCCGCCTGTAATTCTGGTTTTGCATAAAAATGATCAACATAGCCTATACATAAATAGCCTACAGGTGTCACCGAGGTGGGTAATTTTAAGGCCTGTTTTAAGGCTTTTTTGTTAAAGATACTAACCCAGCCAACGCCCACACCTTCTGCTCGTGCCGCCAGCCAGAGGTTTTGTATGGCACAGACGCTGCTGAACAGATCCATTGATTTATCATGAGTTCGACCCACCACAACAGGTCCGGCTAGATCACGGTCACAGGTGATCACCATATTTAATGGTGACTCAAGAATACCTTCAAGTTTTAACTGGCGATAGATTTCACCCTGCTCTGAGTCAAACATATCTGCCGCTTCATCATTGGCATTTAAAAAGATGTCATGAATCTTCTTTTTGGTTTGTGCATTTTTGATTAGTAAAAAATTCCACGGCTGCATAAAACCAACCGAGGGTGCATGATGGGCGGCTTTGATGATTCGTGCTAAGACATCATCAGGTATTGGATCGGGTTTAAACTGGCCTCTGACATCACGTCGTAAATAGATACTTTTATAAACAGCATCACGTTCTTCATCGCTGAAATAGTGATCAGATTGATGGGCAGGTGTCGTTATTTCCATGGTATTCCCCTTGAAATGGAAAATGCAGAGACAGCTAACCAACTATCTCATCACAGTGCTTCAGGGCGGTCTTCTGACTTAGGTTCTGACATCTGGATACCTTCCCGATAATCTCTACCAGTGATGCCTGAATTAATTTCAACCATCCAGACAATTCCCATCACAGCGTTGGGTACGTAACGGATTGATACCGTTTTCCCGATTCTCCTCTCAACATTCTCAACTTAATTAAGAGGCACCTGAAGCAATAAAACAATTAATTCTACACTGATATTCCAGCGTTACAATAAATAATTACGGTTCAATTTAAATCTATTCTGACAGGGCAAAAAAATTTCAACATGAGGTACTAATGGTACTCATAAATATTTCACCCTTGCTAAAAACAGATGATTATATTCTGTTGCTTTATAGCCGCTTTTCATATTTTTTTATAAATAGCTGTTCAAGCCATTGAATATCCTCAGCCATTAAGCTTGCATCTAAGTTACGTATACCCATGACCTGTGAAAATGCTTGATTTTCATAGGTCATGGGTATATACGGTATCAGGACTTAATAAATGGTTGCACCAAAATAAGTTCAGTTATAAGAAACCAAAAGGTTTACC
>JAIVER010000373.1 GCA_023864145.1 Thiohalomonas sp.
TCATGGGCTGTGAGAGTAATTTGCGTCATTGGATAATTTTGATCTTCTTCTCTATGAAAATCAAGCATTTTCATAGGTCATGGGTATATACTTAAATAATAGTATCGATATGGATAGAGTGAATTGAGATAAATACTGATTAATTTATTTCAATTCGCTGCACTTATACTCCAGGAGCTTCTCTGTGAATAGAAGCTCCTAAATGTCTCCCGCTTTATGTGACCAGCTTGATGAGTTAAAGCCTGAAGTTATTGCAGCAACCAATTATTAACGGTTTCAATATCAACTCGGGCTAATTCACCTGATGCCTGTTTTAGTTTTAAAGTATTTAAAATATAAATGTAGCGTGAATTGGAGTGTTCTTGTTTAGCACGATAGAGATCTCGTTGTACATTAAGTAGATCAACAATAGTACGGGTACCTACTTCAAAACCAGCTTTAGTCGCCTTTAATGCACTCTCATTGGATATAACGGCTTGTTTCAAGGCTTTGACCCGGCTGACTTCTGATAAAACATTAAGGTAGTTGCTACGCACATTTTTCTCAGTAGAATTATGGACTTCATCATATGCTTCCTGACTTTTCTGGAAGTTATATTGAGCCTGTCTTGTTTTAGAACTTACTGAATTACCTTCATAAATCGGAATAGAGAGATTGACACCGATGGAGCTATCATGGGACTGTCCTGCAGCATCGGAAGTAGGCCCGTTGTTTTTTCTATAACCATAAGATGCCGTTAAACCAAGAGTTGGATAATGACCTGAGCGTTGTAGATTAATATTTTCTTTTTGCACTAGGGTATCTTCTTTTGCCGCAAGTAAGGTGTAGTTTCCACTAAGTGCCTGATCAACCCAATGCGTTATTTTTTCAGGTGTTGGGGGTGATAATGGAATTTTTTCTGACAGAGCTGAGATAATATCAATGTATTGACCAGTTAACTCTCGTAGCACTTCTTTGGTAATTAGAAGCTCATTTTCTGCAGAAATGACCTGCGCATTGGCATTATCAAATCCAGCCTGTGCTTCATGGACATCGGTGATGGCAATAATACCCACCTCATAACGTCGTTTTGCCTGATCAAGCTGGCGACTAATGGCTTTTCTTTCGGCTTTAGTGAAGCCGACTTTATCAACTGCTGCCAGGGTTCTAAAATAAGCATCAGCAGAACGAATAATTAAATCTTGTTGTGCGGCATTTAAAAAAGCATCAGCCTTACTGATCTCAAGATTAGAAATCTTATAATTAACATAGTTGCTATTATCAAAAAGACTCTGGTTTAAATCAAGGCTATAACCATGTCGGTTATAGGATGTATCACTGTTTCTGGTTTTGGGTTTGTCGTTATTATTAGCTGATGCATCGGCAGAAGCAGTGATGACGGGTAAGAATCTGGCAAATGCCTGCACTGAACCCTCAGCAACTGCTTGTCTTTGTGAGATAACCTGTTTCAGTACTGGATCAGTCTGGTAAGCTAAACCATAAACATCTAATAAATCTTCAGCCTGAATGACTGGAGTAAATGAGAGTGTTGCTAACAGACATGAACTAGTGACTGCTGCAGAGAGTTTATTATGTGTCAAAATTTTCTTTTTTAAATTCATGTTTGTCAATATAGTCCGATTAATAAAAAATTATTTATTAATATTATGTACCCGTATTATCTCTACCCTTATTATAAGTGACCATGCTTATGGTTACTTATAATAAGGGTAGAGATAATGCTAAATAAGTGTTCCAACACGTGAGCATTATTCATTTACTATTCGCATCAGAACCTGTCATTCATTATCAGGCTCATATTGACATAAAATCAGCCAATAATAAATGACAGGGTCTGATGCCCAGTGTATATACCCAATCAACTTGAAAATGCAGGATCGAACACTTGGAAATTATCATTAATTCGAGAATCTAATGATTTTCCAATGCTCGG
>JAIVER010000374.1 GCA_023864145.1 Thiohalomonas sp.
TCATGGGCTGTGAGAGTAATTTGCGTCATTGGATAATTTTGATCTTCTTCTCTATGAAAATCAAGCATTTTCATAGGTCATGGGTATAGGAACCAATTTGCATTTAGTGTTTACCTCATATGTGATGAATGCCAGGATTAACTATGATCATTTTGATATTAAACACATGAATCCAGCCTGGTTTATCCCTATGGCTGCTATCAGCATTGCCTCTATGCTCATGTATCAAAAAACTCAGAATATTATTTTTTCAAGTATTGGTATTGTACTGCTGACTATTTTGACCTTATTTATCAGTATGCTGATCATCAAAACATCGAAAGCGATTATGGATAAGGAGATCTGTGTAGCAGAATAAAAAAAGACAGGGTGCATTGTGGATGTACAGGTCGGGTTAGTGAAATGTAACCAGACTAACTTAGTCTAGGAGGCTGTCCGAGAATAGAAAGCCTACTGCGGAAAAGCTAATTTTGGGCATATTTCCCTATATTTTCATTTAATAGAACAACTATTGGGTTCAAATGATAGAAAAATCTGACTCAAAACAGCTTTCCCTCGCTACGAGTTCTATTCTCGGACAGGCTCCTAGCATGTTTTCTGAATCAAGGGCGATAAACTCTTTTTTTCTTTTTGCGTTTACCGCTCTTTGAATTTTCCTTAGCCTCTAGTTTAGCTTGAAGAGTAATCAATTCTTTCTCGATCATCTTAGGCGTTTCTAAAGTAATTCGACCTAATGTGCCACCACGGAATTCGCTTAGCAGAATCTTGCTGGCCTTATCCAGATCAACTCTCCCGCCCGCGCGCAAACAACCACGTTTACGGCCAATGGCTTCAATGAGTTCTAATTCATTATGGGGTAATTGTTCAAGCTGATAACGCTGCATAGTGATATCGGGGTAAGCTTCTAATAAATATTCAGCCGTAAAAAAAGCAATATCATCATATTCATAGGCGGTATCTTTGACTGCACCAGATACAGCCAGTCGAGACATGCTGGGTTCATTTTCTACTTTGGGCCACAGTACACCCGGTGTGTCATATAAGACAAAATCATTCGCTAAATTAATACGTTGCTGAGATTTTGTGACTGCCGGTTCATTGCCTGTTTTAACAATAATTCGTTCTGCCAGGATATTAATTAAACTGGACTTACCCACATTGGGAATACCCATAATCATGGTATTGTATATTTGACGTTTTCCGGGAAGTCTGGCGATCATTTTGCGACTGAGTTCAATGAGTTGACGCATACGATCAGGTTGTTCTGTGCTTAAAGAAAGGTTCTTAACCCCTTGCTCCTGTTCCAGCCAGCTTTGCCATTGCCTGGTTAAGTCTGGATCAGCTAGATCACTTTTTGTCAGAACTTTTATACAGGGTTTATCCCCCCGCAAATTGGACAATAGCGGATTTTGACTGCTATAAGGAATACGGGCATCTAATACTTCTATGATCAGATCAATGCGGCTGAGTGCTTCTTTAATTTCTTTATTGGCCTTGTGCATGTGGCCGGGATACCAGTGAATTGCCATGTGATTGTTTACTAACTTATTTATGTAAAAGAGTGTGGGTTGAAAATGAGTATTCTAGGGGGGAGAGGATAGGATGTAAAGCCCTGTATTTGCACTCAATGAATAAGATATTTTTGAGGCTCTTATTCATTGAGTGCAGAGGATTTAAAATATCAGTTACTGCAACATAAAACCACCGTATGTTGTATCATATTTAAAGACTTCTTCACCGGAATTGCCGGCTGCAGTAGGGTTAGATTCCATATAGCGATTGATACCTTGTGCACTATTAATTGAGTTGTCAGCTACGAAATCAGCAGGACTAACATATTCCGGGACAGATCAAATATACCCAATCAACTTGAAAATGCAGGATCGAACACTTGGAAATTATCATTAATTCGAGAATCTAATGATTTTCCAA
>JAIVER010000375.1 GCA_023864145.1 Thiohalomonas sp.
GCAAACGAATGACAACAGACTTGATATGCAAAGCAATGATCATGGCCTGCAACTTAAGGCAACCACCTTTTGGGCTTGTTTTTCACAGTGACCGAGGTTCTCAATATACCTGTAAGCAGTACAGAAAATTACTGAGTGATTATGGGATCCGAGCAAGTATGGGTGATGTTGGAGCTTGTTGGGATTAATGCCGTAATTGAACGCTTTTTTGGAAGTCTCAAGCACGACTGGATATTTAAAATTGCTCAACCTACCCGTGAACATATGAAGAAAGATCTCGCAGTTTACATGAGGTATTACAAGCTTGAAAGGCTGCATACAGCGAATGGTGTTCAGTCACCAATTAACTATGAAAATTCTCTAAAAAAAGTGTCCAGTTGGACTTGACCAGTACACCATTATTTGTAGTAACAATGAATAAGATAGTTATATTGGTTCTAGTTTATTTTGTCTGATCTCTATGAGAATAACAGTAAAAAATATTATTGATGTATCACTGGTTCTTATTTTCTTTGCAGGATATCAAGGTGGAAAATATTTTTTTCATAATCGATTCCAAGAAATCGGTATTGCCATTACACTGAGTTTGTTTCTTTATTCAGCAATTAAAGTCGCAATCTCAGGAAGAGAAGAACGGTGGGCCTGGTGGTTCTGGAGTGCACCTCTCTTAGTACTTTATACAATGGGTATCGCATCGATTACCTTTTCTGTCTATTCTGAGACCCCGACAATGCTGAGTTTTTTTGCTACAAGAGAGTTCTTAATTGTCTTCCTGGCTCCAACTCTTTATTTTATCTATAAATTAGGTTATCCCATTGAAAGGCTAGAACGGGTTTTTGTGATTAGCCTTGTAATCATTATTTTTAACTACCTGCTTCATTATTTTCGTATTGATCTTCAGGCTGCATATTTTTCTGGTGACGGCTATATGGAATATTTGGTAACACATGATGAGTGGCGTGGTTATCGTTTAAAACCTCCAACTTTTGCATTGTTTATAATAACATTATATATTTTTATGTATCTATTTCAAAAAAGAACGCTTCTTAAAAAGTGTTTGTGGTTTTTAATGTTATGTATTGTTGGTTATGTCTGGTTTCTCATCAAAGCACGTTCACAAATGGCTACAATGGCTCTGGCAATGATGATTTATCCCTTCTTGTTTAGTCGTCCAAATCGGATCAATATACTGCTCCTTGTTGCGCCGATTGTACTGAGTTTCATTATGCTTGTCAGTGCTGTCCTGATTGAAAATTTTGTAAATGAAGACAGAGTTCGAGCAAAATCATTTAGTACTGCTATTGAAAATATCAATAAATATCCCATTTTAGGTTATGGTCAGGGGAGTAATTTTGGAAAAAATTACCAGGATATATTTGGTCCTAAATTTTTTCCTTCTGATCTGGGTATTATTGGTATTACATTCAAATACGGATTCACTGGTGCTTTTTTATATTTTTTCTTTAATTTCTTTCTTTTTAAGCGATTAATACAAGCCAACTGGCATTATCGGCATCATTATCAGTCTCATGATCCAGTGATATGGGCTTTACTTGTCTGGATTACAGCCATGACGATTAATCTTATCCTTAATCCTGGTCTGGCATATATGCAGGGACTAACAACGGCATCCTTTGTTATTGGTCTAACAGCTTGTTATCAATCTGTACTGCTCAAGTCCAACCGGACACTTTTTTTAGAGAATTTTCATAGTTAATTGGTGACTGATCACCATTCGCTGTATGCAGCCTTTCAAGGTTCTAATACCTCATGTAAACTGCGACATCTTTCTTCATATGTTCACGCTGCGTATTCCGGCGAACGTGAACACCTATTCCGGTTTAATCTGAACACCTGAATATCTGACGTATCACTCGTCCGATATTCTAGCTCAAGT
>JAIVER010000376.1 GCA_023864145.1 Thiohalomonas sp.
TATGGAAAGTAATGAATGAAAAGGTGAGAAATAATCATTTTTTTCACAATGCTAAAGAGTTTCGACAGAAAATTAATGAGTTTTTTGATGTAATTTTACCGAGCATTGGAAAATCATTAGATTCTCGAATTAATGATAATTTCCAAGTGTTCGATCCTACATTTTCAAGTTGATTGAGTATATGCTTAGCCTGCATGTTTTGCCAGACTTTATTCAGGCAGGCAATTTCACCACGGATATTGGCTTTATCAAATAAAAAACGACTGATTTTATCCTGCTCAGCTTCACTTTTTGCAAAAAAACTATCACTTTCTGGATAAGCGGATGTGTTTATGGTTTTAATTTTTGCTGCAGTAGTTGATTAACCTGAGCGGGATTTGCCTTTCCCTTAGATGCTTTCATTACCTGACCGACAAAAAAGCCAATAAGCTTATCTTTGCCCGATTGGAACTCTGCCACCTGACCGGGATTATTGGCAATAATTTCATCAATTATGACTTCAATCGCACCGCTATCGCTAATCTGCTTAAGACCTTTTTCTTCAATAATGCTATCGGCATCCCCTTCGCCCTCACCTTCATGATAGTACATCGCCTCGAAAACTTCTTTGGCAATTTTGCCAGAAATGGTATTGTCTTTAATACGCTCCAGCAGCCTGCTCAATTGTTGAGCATTCACCGGACAGATTTTAAATTCAACAGCATTTTTATTATTTAACGCCGCCACATCACCCAAAATCCAGTTAGCGGCCATTTTAGGATCGCCAACGGCTTGCTGAACCGCCTCAAAATATTCAGCCATATCAAGGTCAATAGTTAAGGCTTTAGCATCTTTCTCAGATAGCCCGAGCTGCTCCATATAACGGGCATATTTATCATCGGGTAATTCAGGAAGTGTGGCGAGAATCTCTTCTATCTCTTCGGCTGAAATAACGATAGGTAATAAATCCGGATCGGGGAAGTAACGATAATCGTTAGCTTCTTCCTTGCTGCGCATAGAACGTGTTTCATTCTTTTCAGAATCATACAAACGGGTTTCCTGCATTACCGTACCGCCGCTTTCAAGAATATCCATCTGACGTTCAATTTCGACATTGATAGCTTTTTCGACAAAGCGGAAGGAATTGATATTTTTTAATTCCGCCCGTGTACCAAATTCTTCCTGACCTTTTGGGCGTAGTGATACGTTAGCATCACAGCGAAATGATCCTTCCTGCATATTACCATCTGAAACACCCAGATAACGTACAATGGAATGAATCTTACGCATATAGGCAACGGCTTCTTTGGCAGTGCACATATCGGGTTCTGATACAATTTCCAGCAGCGGTGTACCAGCGCGATTCAGATCGATTCCGGTTTGACCATGAAAGTTTTCATGCAGCGATTTACCGGCATCTTCTTCCATGTGAGCACGAGTGATACCAATACGTTTTAGCGTACCATCTTCCATATCAATATCAATATCCCCTTCACCCACAATTGGATAATACAATTGGCTGATCTGATAGGCTTTTGGCGAATCGGGATAAAAATAATTTTTTCGGTCAAAAACAGAGCGTTCATTAATTTTTGCACCAATTGCTAAACCAAACAGCACTGATTTTTTCAGTGCTTCGGCATTAAAAACTGGCAAAACACCCGGCAAACCTAAATCAACGGTGCAGGCCTGAGTATTTGGCTCAGCACCATAGGCTGTTGAAGCACCAGAAAATATTTTTGATTTGGTGGATAATTGAACATGGATTTCCAAACCAATAACGACTTCCCATTGCATAATAATTATTAACCTCTCGGGTTTTATAGTTTTTTATATACCCAATCAACTTGAAAATGCAGGATCGAACACTTGGAAATTATCATTAATTCGAGAATCTAATGATTTTCCAATGCTCGGT
>JAIVER010000377.1 GCA_023864145.1 Thiohalomonas sp.
TATAGAAGAACTGCTATCAACAAATAATACGCTGATATTTAGAAAAACAGCCCACATAATGGCCATAATAAAATTGCTGCCCGGTCCTGCCAAAGCCACCCACATCATATCTTTTTTGGGATTTTTCAGATTACGGACATCAATCGGCACGGGCTTTGCCCAGCCAAAAGCAAAGCCGGTAAAGACAATCATTAAGGTCGGTACCAAAATCGTACCAATAGGATCAATATGTTTTAAAGGATTAAAAGTCAAACGGCCTAATAATCTTGCCGTTGGATCCCCTTTTTTATTCGCCATCCAGGCATGTGCGGCTTCATGCAGAGAAACAGCCAAAAGTACCGGCAGTATCCAGATGGTGATTTTTTGTATTGTCGATGCATCCATAAATTTATTATATCATACCTATAAGAAAGCTTAATTCTGTTTTAAAAGTAGTCAGTTTCAGTTATAAGTTACTCAAAAGGAGAGGTATCGCCTAAACCCTTACGCACCAGAACAGGCACATCTTCTTCAAAATCAATCACAGTCGTTGCATCAAAACCGCAAAATCCGCCATCAATAATTAAATCTAAGTGGTGCTCTAATACCTGGCGAATTTCATAAGGATCGGTCATCGGCATTTCTTCATTGGGTAGTATCAATGTCGAGCTGAGTAAGGGTTCCCCTAATTCTTCTAATAAAGCCTGTGCAATAGCATTATTGGGGATACGAATACCAATAGTTTTACGTTTCGGGTGCATTAAACGCTTGGGGACTTCTCGTGTTGCTTTAAGAATAAAAGTATAGGCACCTGGTGTATGCGCCTTCAACAGACGATAGTGAGAATTATCGGTTTGAGCATAGGTAGTGATTTCAGAGAGATCACGACAAACCAGAGTAAAATTATGATGCTTATCCAATTGTCTTATTACACGGATTTTGTCCATCGATTGTTTATCACCAAGATGACAGCCAATGGCATAACCGGAATCTGTAGGGTAAACAACAATGCCGCCCTTACGAATAATATCCACAGCCTGACGTACTAATCTTGCTTGTGGATTGTCCTGATGTATTTGAAAAAACTGGCTCATAGGTACTCTTTCATTAAATGATTTAAAACAAATCCCATACGGGTTTACACTTTGCTGGCAAATCGGGTAACTGTCCCAATTTTATCCAGGGATAATCGGGATCATGAAAATCAGATCCTGATGAGCCGTACAAATCAAAATCGTTAGCATGACAGGCCATTGTTTTTACTTCATTGACACAATGACTACCAGAAACCACTTCTATTGCCTGACCACCAGCAGTAATGAACTCTTTGATCAGTTTACGTAATTTGCTGCGTGTTAACTTATAACGAGCAGGATGGGCTATCACGGCAACACCGCCCGCTTGTGTTATCCAACTCACGGCATCTTCCAGTGTTGCCCAGTCACCGGTGACATGACCTAGTTTGTTATTCAGTAAATATTTTTTAAAGAGGGCACGCACATTTTTAGCGTAACCCGCATCGACTAAAAAATGAGCAAAATGTAATCTACCCAACATTTTACCACCGGAAAAACGCTGCGCACCTTCATAAGCTCCCTTAATACCCGCATTATCCAACTTAGAGGCAATTTCTCTAGCTCTAGTTTTGCGAAAATCCTGTAAACTCTTAATACCCGCTTTCAATGGGGCATGATCAGGATTAAAATTTAAGCCCACAATATGCACTGTACGCTTACTCCAGGTAACGGATAGTTCGATACCATTAATAAATTGCATACCTGCATCCAGCGCACTTCGACGTGCTTCATCTAAGCCATCTGTGCCGTCATGATCGGTTAAAGCAAGCAGCTCAACACCAGCCTGAGCCGCACGTGCTACCAGTTCAGCAGGTGCTAAACGTCCATCTGAAACT
>JAIVER010000378.1 GCA_023864145.1 Thiohalomonas sp.
TCATGGGCTGTGAGAGTAATTTGCGTCATTGGATAATTTTGATCTTTTTCTCTATGAAAATCAAGCATTTTCATAGGTCATGGGTATATTAGTTGTTTATCTGTTTTAATAATGTGCTCATCATCTCTTTACGCACGAGATGTCAATATCACTAAAAACATACCTTATGTTGATATTGAATATAAAAATAATATTATTTGCTTAGAACGAAATCAAAATAGTAAGCATGTGCTTAAAGGTGGTTTTACAAAGACATCGAGAAATTGTCCGCCTTTTTGTATTCAACCCATTGAAGCTGCACCCGGCCTTAAGACAGTTGGTGAACTGGAAGTGGTTGATTTTATTGCTAAAGATTTAAAGCAGGATAGTGCTTTGCTTATTGATGCAAGAACTGCAGGTTGGCATAATAAAGGTACAATACCCGCTTCGATCAATATCCCCTTTACTGTTTTTGGTCTTGATGAAACTGATGAATTACTGCTTGAGGCTATGAGCACACTGGGTGTTAAACGAAAAACAACTTCAAGTGATGATGACAGCTTTTGGAGCTGGACATCAAGTGATGATGAAAATAAAAATAAAAACTGGGATTTTTCTAATGCAAAAGATTTGGTTTTATGGTGCAATGGCATGTGGTGCGGGCAATCACCCCGAGCCATTAAAAGCTTGCTAAAACATGGTTATGCAGCAAGCAAGATCAAATATTTCCGAGGGGGAATGTAAACCTGGCTTATTTTGGGTTTGACCGTTGTGAACCCGTAATGGCCTCTATTCACAACAAAAACTATTTTTTAATACAATTGATTGGAGGATGTAAATGGCTGAATTATTCGATGATGAGTGGATGAAATCGTTTCAAAGTATCTGGAATGGAGAACCTGCTTTAAAAGACGCATTAGCTGAATTGGGTTTTAACTCAGTGATTGGTTATGGTATGTCAAGTGAAGATAGTGCTCGTGGTTATGTTGATATTCAAAACGGTGAAGTGGTTGCAGCAGGTAGTTATGATGGTCAGGAGTTAAGCTGGGATATCAGAGCTGATCAAAAAAACTGGGAAAAATGGTTAAGTAAGGGCATTGGTATGGCTGGTATGGGCATGGCTGTGACTACTGGCAAAATGAAATTCAAAACGGGTGACTTTAAAGCAATGATTAAAGATCCTAGAATGGCTGGTCCATTTATCAAAAGTTTTGAAGCGATGGGCAAGGTGTAAATAACCTTTCTTATTATCTACACAAACAAGGAGTTACTTTTTAGACGATTGTCTAAGTAGTAGCTTCTTGTTTGTGAACATATCTGACAGTTCATAAAATCATAGCGTTTAACCTAAATAAATCAGTTGAACCTACTGCGAACGTCCAATGCACTGAATCTTCAAGGCTTTTCAGAGCATTTTGAATTCACCCGTAGGATGACTACGAATATACCCATGACCTATGAAAATCAAGCATTTTCATAGGTCATGGGTATATACGGTATCAGGACTTAATAAATGCTTGCACCAAAATAAGTTCAGTTATAAGAAACCAAAAGGTTTACCTTAATAAGGCTGAGACAGAAAAACAAGTTAAGTTCATCCGAGTCTACGAGCAGTTAAAAAAGAAAATAGCGGTTGATGAGTCGATTTATTTTATGGACGCGGTTCACCTCACACAAGCGATAAAAATCACTTCTGGCTGGATAAGAATAGGAACGGATAAACCAATCAAAATCACAGGAAGCAGAACACGACTGAACATTGTTGGTGCCATCCAATTGGGTCAGTTAGCGAACGCGCTCAGTTCACAAGATGATACGCTCAATGCAGTCTCCATGATGGATTTTATTGAATCACTTCGTTGGAAAAGCACCAATACTGGCACGATACATTTAGTGCTTGA
>JAIVER010000379.1 GCA_023864145.1 Thiohalomonas sp.
TTCTTTTCCATTTCCAGAATGCTTATGTTGCATTTCTAGAGCTGATTTTTCATGGGCTATGAGAGTAATTTGCGTCATTGGATAATTTTGAGCTTCTTCTCTATGAAAATCAAGCATTTTCATAGGTCATGGGTATAGATCAAATTTATCTGGATTTGTCTCTAATTGATTCCAGGCATCTTCCCCGTTTTCAGCTGTAAATAGCGCATAATTATCGTCATCCAGAAATTTTTTAATGAGCTCCAGATTGAATGGTTCATCATCAACAATCAGAATTGCTGCATTAGAAGCAGGCATTATTTATCTCTGATTATACTTTTGCAGAACTAAACAGGCATTGGTACCACCAAAACCAAAATTATTAGTCATGATAGTATTAAGCTGCTGATCATCCATTCTCTCAGTCACGATAGGCATATCGGATAGGGCCTCATCCATTGCTTCGATAGCGGCATTAGCAGAAGCTGTTATAAAATAATTTTCAATCATGAGTAAACTATAAATAGCCTCATGGACACCAGCAGCACCTAAAGAGTGTCCTGTTAATGATTTGGTTGAACTTAATGGTGGAACTTTTTGGCCTAAGGACGAATAGACTTCACGAATGGCCTGAATTTCTTTCAGATCACCCACAGGTGTACTGGTGCCATGCGTATTAATATAATCAACGGGCTCACTCACAGTACTGAGTGCCTGCTGCATACAGCGAACAGCACCTTCCCCCGATGGTGCCACCATATCCAGACCATCAGAGGTCGCTCCATAACCTGTGACTTCAGCATAGATTTTAGCACCTCTGGCTTTAGCGTGTTCTAATTCTTCCAACACAAGCATGCCGCCTCCACCTGCAATCACAAAGCCATCACGAGTCCCGTCATAAGGTCTTGAAGCCGTTTCGGGAGCTTCATTATATTTACTGGAAAGCGCTCCCATGCCATCAAACAGCATACTCAGAGTCCAGTGTTCTTCTTCGCCACCGCCGGCAAAAACAATATCTTGCTTGCCAAATTGAATTTGTTCAACCGCATTGCCAATACAATGAGTACTTGTTGCGCACGCTGAGCTAATAGAGTAATTCAAGCCTTTAATTTTGAAAGGTGTCGCTAAGCAAGCAGAAACGGTACTAGCCATTGTTCGGGGCACCATATAAGGACCGACCCGGCGAATACCTTTTTCACGCATAATATCAGCCGCCAGGACCTGATTCTCTGATGAGGCTCCACCTGAACCGGCAATAAGCCCGGTCCTGTTATTGGACACATCATCCTCAGATAAACCTGCATCGGCGATTGCCTGTTGCATTGAAATATAGGCATAAGCAGCTGCATTTCCCATAAAGCGCTTTACTTTACGGTCAATAAATTCATCTACATCAATATGAATACTACCCGCAACATGACTACGCATGCCGAGTTCTTTATACTCATCTTTGAATTGAATGCCTGATTTACCACTGCGAAGAGACTCTAAAACCGCCTGTTTATTGTTACCCACGCATGAAACTATGCCCATTCCCGTCACAACTACTCGTTTCATAGTCAGATCTACCATTACTTATGATTAACAATTTACTATTTTAGCCTTGTTCAGCGTATTCGTCATTATTTCTTGGAAAATAAATTTATTGAGATTGATCCAGATTAAGAAAATTATGGCAATTAAGCATAAGAAAAACTTAATACAGCGGTTCAGCATTGCATTGATAAAAAACTTTTGACTGCATGTTTATCTGATAAGAGATGACTTAGGTTAAGCTTTTGAGTCTTTAGCCGATATAGAGGATATATACCCATGACCTATAAAAATGCTTGATTTTCATAGAGAAGAAGATCAAAATTATCCAATGACGCAAATTACTCTCACAGCCCATGA
>JAIVER010000380.1 GCA_023864145.1 Thiohalomonas sp.
ATAGGTCATGGGTATATACTACAATCACCTCAACTTAACTAATAATCCAATCAAAAGAAGCTGTCATGTTACGAATCAATGAACTTAAATTGCCACTTGATCATAGTGATGATGATCTGCTTGATGAGATTGTTAACAAGCTAGATATTGTGCGCGATAAGTTAGTTGATTTTACAATCTTCAAGCGCAGTTATGATGCCCGTAAAAAATCCAATATATTGCTGATATATCAATTAGATGTGACGCTTACTGAAGATGCAGAAAAAACCGTTTTAGAGAAATTTACTAAGCAATCTTTTATCAGACCCAGCCCTGATACCAGCTATCATTTTGTAGCTGCTGCCCCAGGCGATTTCCCCACCAGTGAACAACAACGCCCTATTATCATTGGCTTTGGTCCCAGCGGAATTCTGGCGGCTCTGGTGCTAGCACAGATAGGTCTGAAACCCATTGTATTAGAACGAGGTAAAAATGTCCGCCAGCGAACTCAGGATACCTGGGAACTATGGCGTCAGGGTAAGTTAAATACGGAATCTAATGTACAATTTGGTGAAGGAGGCGCAGGGACTTTTTCTGATGGCAAGCTGTTTAGTCAGGTTAAGGATAAACGTTATTTAGGTCGAAAGGTATTAAATGAGTTTGTTAAGGCTGGTGCCCCGAAAGAAATACTGTTCGTGAGCAAGCCCCATATCGGGACTTTTAAGCTGGTTAAAATGGTGCAGAATATGCGCGCCGATATCATTCGTTTGGGTGGTGAGATCCGCTTTGAGAGCAAAGTCGATCTTATTCATCGAAAAATAGATACTAGGAGTACAGATGCAGAGGGTAATGGCCAGATCACTGCTTTAACGTTAAGTACAGGTGAGGTTTTACATACTCGTCACATTATTTTGGGCATAGGCCATAGCGCCCGTGATACATTTGATATGTTACTCGCACAAGGGGTTTATATTGAGGCCAAGCCATTTTCCATTGGTTTTCGCATAGAGCATCCTCAATCAGTAATCGATCAGGCTCGTTTTGGTAAGCAGGCAGGTCACCCCATTTTAGGCGCGGCAGACTATAAGCTGGTACATCACTGCAAAAACGGCCGCAGTGTTTATAGTTTTTGTATGTGTCCTGGCGGCACAGTCGTGGCGGCAACATCAGAAAAAGGGCATCTAGTCACAAACGGCATGTCACAATACTCACGTCATGAACGCAATGCAAATGCTGCAATTGTAGTTGGTATTGATCCAGAGAAGGATTATCCCGAACATGTATTTGCCGGTATTGATCTGCAGCATAAATTGGAAAAACTGGCTTTTGACTTAGGCGGTAAAAATTACCATGCACCGGCACAGCTTGTTGGGGATTTCTTGCAAAATAAACCATCAACTGATTTAGCCAGCGTAATACCATCTTATCAACCCGGTATTAGTCTGGGTGATTTATCAAAAGCCCTGCCGGCCTTTGCTATTGATGCAATTCGTGAAGCGATTCCTGTGTTTGATAAAAAGATTAAAGGATTTGCCATGGCTGATGCGGTGTTAACCGGCGTAGAGACTCGTACCTCATCACCTATCTGCATAAAACGCGGCAAGGATTTTCAAAGCATTAATACACGAGGCTTATACCCTACTGGTGAGGGCGCTGGTTATGCAGGCGGGATTTTATCCTCAGCTATCGACGGCATTAAAGTTGCTGAAGCACTGGCAATAGGAATTTTAAAAGAATCACCCTGAATTTAGAATTGAATATCCAGAGATAAATCTTCATATACCCAATCAACTTGAAAATGCAACAGAAGCATTCTGGAAATGGAAAAGAACGAGATAGAATCAAAGCCATCCTACTTTGCTCTGAAGGCTGGAAGGTTCCCATGAT
>JAIVER010000381.1 GCA_023864145.1 Thiohalomonas sp.
CATGATTGCCTATCCACCAACCAGAGCCGTGCACTAAAAAAATCACCACTCAATACAGTTTTTCAGAATTTAAATATTCTGAGGTTGAGGTGTGCCTAAATGTAAAGCAAATTGCTTATATTTGATCTGTCCCTATTTTTGTTTTTATTAGAAAATTAAGCTAAGTAGTAAAAAATAAATCCCTCTCTTTCAGAGTAGTTCAAAAAGAAATACTTAACACGGTTAAGCCTGGAAAGAATAAATTTAGTTGTGTGCAGAGCTTCAGCTGAAGCAGGTGGTCTGGAACTCATTGCTCTGGCAGAGTGAGGATGCAGAGAAATGAGTCAGCTAAGTTGAGGTTTATAAAACTTATCGTTATTTTATTTTGCGAGCTTCCAAATAAAAACGTTTTTCATCGGCTTCACCCATAGAGAAGGTTTTTCTGGGTAGTGCGCCATCAAAAATTATCGTTTTAAATAAACTGTGCTTTGAGATCGGCGGGAAGAAAAAGCCCATATTACCTTCCTTAATACCCAGCTCTTTCACTACATCATCACCATGAATAAAATCCACTTTACCGCCATTTTTATCCAGATAATTAGTTAAAAAAGACTCAATGGTGGCTAATTCAAGGGTAAATATGGGATTTTCAATTTGAATATAAGCATAACCATCGGCATGATTAAATGGCACAATATGAACGTGGTCTAAATCTGCTATCTTTGCTCTGCTCATGGCATCCTCAGCATTCTCACAATGACAAATACTACAGTTGCCGGCAAAATGAGTGTGCATGTCTTTGAGCAGTTGTTCAGGATCAACATTGAAAATAACACGATGGATGGGTTCAAATTGTAAACCATCATCATGAATATTAAGCAGTTCAACTAATGGGTAGCGAGCAGGATTATCCATCATAGCGTGTGGAAACTCAGCATCTTCCTTAATTTTTTCCCAGATGGCTTTGGCTGTGGCTAAGGAGTGGTTACCATCACCCATGGCATACAAAAGAACATCTTTACCTTGGGCATTGTATTTGTCAGCAAAAACGTCAGGTGATGCGAGTGTTTCTAAAGCATCTGCTACCTGTTGGATTAACTCGGGCGTATCAATGGCATAACCTTTAATGTGACCGCTATTCATCATTAACTCAAAATCATAGAGTTTTTCAGGGTTTTGTTCAAATAATGGTTCAATGACAGTACGCTTAGGATCATCAATAAGCAGCATAATGTGAGGTAATTCAATCGCTGCATCCTGTCTCACTTTAATGCGTGGAGGCAGGCGATCAACAATGGTACCTTCAGTGGCACGAATTAATGTTTGTGAACCTTTATTAAAATCATACTGCTCAAGATCGATGGCTACCACCAGTCCTTTTCGTGATGGTGCCTGAGATGTTTTTCTATCAACCAGAACAAAGCCTTTATTTTTCAAGGCTACCAATACACCATCATCAAGGTATTGCTGCATGGTGCCTGAGATGTTTTTAATACGCTGATCGCTATCGTGATCTTCAAGAAATACTTCAGGAAAAATAACATTTAAAGTAGAAGGCTCATTATCGGTGGTTGTTTTAGACTCTGACCAATACTCAGGCTGTGAGGTATATTGATCACAAGCCACAACAGACCATTTATGCAGATCGATGTCCTTATTGGGTAATAAAATTTCTGGAATTTGTAAAGCAATTTTTTCAAGATTCATTTTTGTCTCCGACAACGCTATTGTTAATAAGTTTTGTTAAAATTAACTGCATTACTCGCAGAAAACAAGCCTGCTCAGTAAGTGAGTCGTTCTATACCCAATCAACTTGAAAATGCAGGATCGAACACTTGGAAATTATCATTAATTCGAGAATCTAATGATTTTCCAATGCTCGGT
>JAIVER010000382.1 GCA_023864145.1 Thiohalomonas sp.
GGTATAGGTGTTTTTTTTTCGAATTTTCCATTGTCCTGCGATATGAGTCCATGAACCATCTTCTAGTCGTTCTATAAATACGGGTTGGCCGTGGTACATACTTAACCGGGCTATTTGTTCAAATGACAGTATGCCTAAATGATAGGCCGCATGTCGAAAAGCAGCACCATGGCCAACAAATAGTTTTAGTGTAGGCTGTTTAAGTGATTTTTGTAAATCAGACAGGCTTTTTGTTATATAATCGGCAACACGTTTCCCTGAATTCATTAGGGATTCAGCCCCTTGTAAAGACAGGCAAAAATGCCTGTTTGATTTCCAATCTTCTGGTAAGGAATCAAAACGAGGATCACTATGAATTATTTCCTCAATCTGAGCAAGAGTTAAGTTAGCTGCGCTGCCAACACTTCGTTCTGCTAATGCATCAAAGCTGTCAATGCTAATAACTTGCTCTCTTTTATGAGAGTGAGTATTTTTTAATTGTTCACAAATTATTTTTGCTGTTTGCCATGCTCTTAATAGTCGTGATGAATCACAAGCCGGGTACAGCAGCCAATTCTGTTGAATCAGTGTATTATGGATGTCTTCTGCTGCTGATCGAGCATGATCTTTTCCTGCTTCATTTAAAGGAAAAGGCTGCCAGGCACTTGGTGTATCTTTTAGCTGCTGATAATCACCATGTCGTATTAATGCGGCTATGATTCTTGCCATAGTATTAAGTCTATTTTATCTATAATTAAATCTTATTAAGCACATAATCAGCATATAACTCGGCTGCTTTGATGCCTATCCCATCTAATGCTCCCTGAAAACCGCCAAAGGCAGATACTTCAAATACAATTGAGCCTTTATCTGTTTCAGCAATATCAACGGTGGTAAAGTCCATTGAAAAAAGATCCTGTGCTCGTTGTGCAATACTGATAATTTCTTCAGAAGGCGTGAACTTTTCATAACGGCCGCCACTATTAATAGTAGTGTTCCAGGTTCCGGATTGATTGACCCTGGCATAAGTCCCCAGGTATTGACCACCTAAAAAAACCAGGCCAAGATCTTGTCCTGGTAAATTGACTTTTTTCTGAATATACATCATTTGATGCTCTGCTTGAAATTGTTTAATTTCACTCTTTATCTGTTCAATAGGTTTGCTGGAATCAATGATGACCATTCCTCGTGCCTTGGTTGAAAAAAGTGGTTTAAAAACTGCACTGGAGAATTTTTTAACTGCTTCAATTGCTTCATTAATATCTTCAGTCACAATGGTGTCGGGCATCGGTAAATCAGCTTTACGTAACATAACGCTACAACTTAAGCGGTCAATTAGGCGCATGATTTTTTCTGGTGCACTAAATATTTTAACTCCCTGAGCTTGAGCAATGAGCAGTAACTCTAGTCTGTCTAGAGTATTGGGATTATACTCAGCACTAATTTTTTTGATTATCAGGCCATCTAAATTACATAGATTTATTTTTTTATCTGCAATTAAGTAGTTTAATTCGTTATTAGATAAATCTAAGCTGACTCGACTCATATCAACAACAAGACGAAATCCTGTTTGTTGTTCGACGGCATCGGCTAAAGTCTCTGTTGAGCATTTGCCAGGTATTCCAATCACGCCAATTTTTTTCATTGCACTTCCTACAGATAGAGGTTCTATTTTTCTAAAACTAAGCATCTTAATACTAGCATATACCCATGACCTATGAAAATACTTGATTTTCATAGAGAAGAAGATCAAAATTATCCAATGACGCAAATTACCTTTCACAGGCCATGAAAAATCAGCTCTAGAAATGCAACATAAGCATTCTGGAAATGGAAAAGAACGAGATAGAATCAAAGGCATCCTACTTTGCTCTGAA
>JAIVER010000383.1 GCA_023864145.1 Thiohalomonas sp.
CATGGGCTGTGAGAGTAATTTGCGTCATTGGATAATTTTGATCTTCTTCTCTATGAAAATCAAGCATTTTCATAGGTCATGGGTATAGATATGATAACTATTGCAGAAGGTATTGAAGAGCAGGAACAAGCAGAGCTGCTGACTGAAATGGGCTGTAATATTGGCCAGGGTTATTTATTTTATCATCCGATGAAGGCCAAAGATTTTGCTAAAATTCCGTGGAAACAGTTAAACTGTTAAAATCAGCTTTTTTGCAGCAGGCTTTCTATTTTCGGACAAGCTCCTAGCTCAATAGTAACAAATAAAGTATGATAAGCGCCTCATAATCATAGAGAATAATAAAATGATCATAAAGGATATTATTGTACACTTAATTGATAAACAAGCTGACTCAGGACAATCGACTCTTTCATTAAGTCAGCAGAGCAGAGCAGCATCCCCAACCCTGGAACATTTTCTTGAAGAGTTGAATAAGGTTTATAATAGTAAACCCACTAAAGTCTTTGGCAGTTTTGTAGACTCGGAGATTGAAACCGATAATTCTCTTCAAAGCAGCCATATCTTATTAAATAGTTATCTGAAAAAGCAAGCAAGTTTTATTGATTATACTCATCAGTCGATGAATTTATTAAAACAATATATTGATCAGGCCAGTAAGGCAACAGGCGGTTATATCGTGTTTGCTAATTATACGCTTTTCGGCAGTGATTTTATGCTGATTGTGATGTTAAATAATGTGGCGGGTGTCGCGGTTGACAGCAATCTGGGTATTAACAATATTAATTATCTTGATATTAGTAAGCTTCATCTGGCAGCACGAATTGATTTAAGCTTATGGCAGGATGATCCGCAATCAGGACGTTATATTTCCATGACCCGTGGCAAAGTAAGCAACAAACTCTCTGAATACTTTCGCAAATTTATCGGCAGTGATGAAACAATTAACTCAAAACAGGAAACTAGTGAATTACTCACGGCGGTGAGTCAATTTTGTAATAACAATATTCAGGATGATGACACAAAATCCCAGTTTAAACAAAAGGCTGCTGATTTTTGTTTAGAGCAGGCAGATAAAGGTCAAAATGTCGTACTCAAAGATTTTTCGGGTTATGTTGCCGATAATGCTGTCGATGACTTTATGAATTATATCAAAAGTGAACAATTTGCCTTACCAGATGAAATATCACCTAATAAGAGCGTGATTCGACGCTTTAACAAGATCTCTGGTCATAACCAGCAGCTCAGCATTACTATTAATGAAGAAGCTCTGGGTGATACTGTGATTTATGATGCGGATAAAGAAACGCTGACTTTGTCAGACTTGCCTGCCACACTAAAAGCGCAACTTTCAAACCGTTAAAATCGGCTTATAAATGCTAATTATTTTATAATATGGTAATAAACAAATGAAAAAACTGTCCCTTGAAGACGTAACTCGCCTTAATTTATTATTAGATGATACTTTAAAACAGGCAAGTAAAGAACAACTGGCCAGCTGCATTAAATTATTAGGTACCTCTCTTGCTCATTTGAAAATAAAATATCAAGTGGATGAAGATAAAAATGCTCAGGCATTCTCAGATTTTGTTCAAGAGCTGGAAAATGATTCATTAAGCAATGAATTTAATGAGCTCGCCGCAAAAACCATTGTTGAGTGCGCCACTGCAATGGCTGTAGCAAAAGATGGCTGGCAAAAAGATAAATAAGGCTAAAATAGTGATATTATTGTAACTATTCAATGTGTATACCCATGACCTATGAAAATGCTTGATTTTCATAGAGAAGAAGATCAAAATTATCCAATGACGCAAATTACTCTCACAGCCCATG
>JAIVER010000384.1 GCA_023864145.1 Thiohalomonas sp.
TTGGAAAATCATTAGATTCTCGAATTAATGATAATTTCCAAGTGTTCGATCCTGCATTTTCAAGTTGATTGGGTATATTTGATCTGTCCCGAAAAATCTGACTCAAAATGCCTTTCCCTTTCTACGGCTTCTATTCTCGGACAGGCTCCTAGCATCGCTCACATTACAATAACAATACACCAATATAAAATCATGATATTGGTCTCATAGAGTCTGAATAGTTACCCTGTTTTTTGATATAATACCCGCTTCTTTAGTTTTTACCATACAAAATGAGTCGGGTATATGAAACAGCAGCATGAAAAACAACGTAAAGCAGTCGCATTAATTTCAGGTGGTTTAGACTCTATGCTGGCTGTTAAAGTGATCCAGGAACAAGGGATTCATGTTGAAGGGGTCAATTTTTTTACCGGATTCTGTGTTGAAGGTCATACCCATGCGGTACGCAAAAAGCATAAAGATAAGCAAAAACGTAATAATGCGCTTTGGGTTGCTGAGCAGTTAGGTATCAAGTTACACATCGTTGATGTGGTTGATGAATATAAAGAGATTCTTCTGAACCCGGTTCATGGTTATGGTAAAAACGTCAATCCCTGCCTTGACTGCAAAACATTTATGGTCAAAAAAGCCGTCGAATGGATCAAAGAACATGACTTTGATTTTATCATTACCGGTGAAGTCGTCGGCCAGCGCCCCATGTCGCAGCGTCGTGAAAGCATGCCCATCGTTGCAAAAGAGTCAGGCGGCGATGATCTGCTGGTCAGACCACTGAGCGCAAAGCAATTACCCCCAACCCTGCCAGAACGTGAAGGCTGGGTGGATCGGGAAAAGCTGTATGACTTTAGCGGTCGTACTCGAAAGCCGCAAATGGCTTTAGCCGCACAATTCGCCTTTAAAGATTATGCCCAGCCTGCAGGTGGTTGTTGTATGTTAACGGATGAAAATTATGCCGTTAAGTTGCAGGATATGTGGACTAACCGCCCCAGTCGTGACTATGAGCTGGATGATATTATTATCCTCAAAATGGGACGGCATTTTCGCATGGCACCTCATTTAAAAATTATTATTGGCCGTGAAGAAGGTGAAAACAACTTCATGCAGGGTTATAAAAATCAGTTCGTTTCTATTTTCCCCACCAGTCATCTCGGCGCTCTTTGTCTTGTTGATGGTGAATTTAAATCCGCTGAAGGACTCAATCAGGCTCTCGCATTAGTTGCCCGTTATAGTCAGGGTAAAAATTCAGCTGAAGTCACGTTAAGTGTTCGTCAAATGGATGGTACTGAACAAGAATATACCATTGCTCCTATGGCTGCTGATGCCATTAAAAAGGAGTGGCTGATATGACAGAACACCAATTGGATGCCCGCCGTCTTCTTTGCCCATTACCCGTGATCCGCACTCAGGATGCTATCAGCAAATTACACTCAGGTGATCTCTTGATTGTCACCAGCACTGATCCCGGGGCAAAAATGGACATCCCCACCTGGTCTCGAATTAATGGACACGAGGTCATTGACATTAAAGAACAAGACTACGAAATAATTATTAGCATTAAAGTGAATACTCAGGACTAAAAATAATATTAATTATTGCTAATATTAAGCAAGCCTAATATACTGGTCATACATTGAAAAACAAAATAAAAAATGCCAAGCAACAACACATTTATTATAAAAAACACACAAATATAAATAAATACTGGAGAGTATAACCATGAAAAAATTAATTATTGCTGCTGCTGTTTCTATACCCATGACCTATGAAAATGCTTGATTTTCATAGAGAAGAAGATCAAAATTATCCAATGACGCAAATTACTCTCACAGCCCA
>JAIVER010000385.1 GCA_023864145.1 Thiohalomonas sp.
ATCAGATTTGGGTGGCAAAACCATCATTTCATCCTTGTTTTTCAAATACTTGTGATTTTAGCCTATTTTCAACTGATTAAACTAGGATTAATGACATCGGTCATATTATGGCTCTACGAACCATTGCTGAGTATGTTGATATTCAAAAAGAACTCATTCATATGGAAGTTGATTACCTTCAGGGTTATGGTATTGCCAGGCCGGAACCCTGTGACAAGTAATACTATTTTCGGTAAGATTCATTTATGGCGAAAAACATCATCAATCAATGGGATCCTGACTTCCTCAATCAATCTCTCATCTTTTCTGATCTCAAACTCCTTTTAAAAGACACCAATTTATCAGGCTGGCCAGGTTGTCAGGGACTGCTGGCTCTGCTGGAAAAACCCATAATTTTATCCAGTGGCCTGCAGCTGGACATGAAAACTCAGGACAATACCTTACCTTTCCCTGAAATGGACTATGAAGAACGAGTGTATAAAAAAGGTATTATCAGTACCAGAGAAGAAAACTGGCATGATCTATTTAATGCCTTCATCTGGCTGCTGTTCCCAAAAACCAAAGTTTTTCTTAATAAACTGCATATGCAGGAACTAAAAAAGCAACCCGGTAAAAAAAGAACCCCGGCTCGTGATGCCATTACTCATATTGATGAATCCGGTATTATTATTGCCAGTAGTGACACTTCATTATTAAGCGCTTTAAAAAACCATCATTGGCAGGAAGTTTTTGTGCAATCAAGGGAGGTATGGCTTCAAGACGGGTTACCAGAAGAGAATAAAGAAAAACAAAAAATTGGTGCTTTTGTCTTTGGTCACGGCATGTATGAAAAAGCATTTAAACCCTTTATCGGATTCACCGGAAAAGCTTATTGTCTTGAAGTCGATAAAGACTTCTACCAGCAAGATAAAATGCACCAATACCGTATGTTGGATCAACTGCTATGTCATGATATCAAACAAAAAAATGCCCTTAATGATTCAAGCCAGCTCTCTCCTCTGCCTATCCTGGGCATACCCGGCTGGTCAAAAAACAATGAATCACCTGAATTTTACGAGAGTAAAAATTATTTTCGGCCTAAATCTAAATAATTTGTAACTACTTAACGTATATTTCTTAATAACAATCGTTATTTCGTCGTTACACAACAAATAAGTGTGATATTTCGTGGCTAGCTTGATATTTCACGTCAGGGTCATTGTATCAAATATTATGCCAATCTATATTAACCCACTGTATATATTGTGATATTATAATTTAATAATATATGGCACACTTAATCCTAAAAAAATCAGTTAACCCTGCCAGCAACCAAAATTTAGCATAAACAACCTAAAAGTCTGACTCATTATATTCTATGAAGGAGCTGGCAGTCCCACATAATTATCAGAGCCCAGATTAACCTTAAATTTCTCCATTGCCTTTACCAAAATAAGGCTCCAGCACTCATTGTAATTTAACTGCATCACAATTATTTTAAGCTCATCAAAAAACTCGACAAGTCGGATGTATGCTGATTTTAATGTCGTAATATCACCATGAGTGCTGCTAATAACCATCTTCTTTTGACGACCATGTTCAGTCAATCTGCCAATGCTACTGAGCAATAATGGACGACTGGTAATTGCCTCATGGTGTTTGTGTGGAATGCCTAATCGAACAAATAAATTCCAGCCGTTACATATCAATGCAATCATTCGAGGCATGAATTGACAGCTCTTTATTTTATGGATGATATAACCTCCCCAACCCCATTGATTTTTTAATTCATCAAAATTATTTTCACAATCAGCACGGTCTCGATAGTGTTGAAAAATAGTGACAAT
>JAIVER010000386.1 GCA_023864145.1 Thiohalomonas sp.
TGGGCTGTGAGAGTAATTTGCGTCATTGGATAATTTTGATCTTCTTCTCTATGAAAATCAAGCATTTTCATAGGTCATGGGTATATTATTCGGCTGATTTATTTTTGCATAACAAACATGCCTATATGCTTCGTACCAATACGGATGGATTGGATATAGGCTCACCCGTAGTATTACAAGGGGTGAAAATAGGTAAAGTCACTAATATTATTGTGGGTTTTAACAAAAATCTCGATCAATTTGAAGTACAGGTCAGATGGCCTAAGGGTATACCGCAAGCCGATCATAATGAACTGAGAAGTTCACTGATTGATAGAGGTCTTAGAGCTAAACTTGCAATGCATAGCCTGATTACCGGAAAATTAATGCTTCAGATTGGTTTTTACCCTGGAACCCAGTTAGTTTTAGCGGGGCTTGAAAATGAAATTCCAAGTCTTCCATCAAGCAGTTTAAATAAGCTTATGGAAGACGTTGCTAGACTCTGGATATCAAAAAAATTAATGAGCGAGTTATAAAACTCTCTGATGGACTGGAACGTTTGCTCACGGATGGTCACAAACTGATTAAGGGAATGGATCGCATTTTCAATGATGGAAAAATACAGATAATTGAAGACAAATTATTAGTCACTTTAAAAGATATTCACTTTAGCGTTAATGAGTTAAATCAACAAATAGAACCTTTAACAGGTAATTTAAATAACGTTATTGTTGATACACAACAACTCATCAGCAGAGTAGATTCAAAAATTGATGTGACCACTAAAACTATATTATATGCAGGAAATGAAGTGGGTGATTTGGCCAGCTTGCTGAAAAAAGATATTATTCCACTTTTAGATAGTTTAAAAATTGCTGTTATTGATGTTGAATCTATAATTCAAAAAGGTTCACCTTTGCGCGTTGAATTAGTCAAGACTCTTAGAAATATTAGTAAGGCAACACTTTCTCTAAAGGAGTTTGCCAATTATCTGGAACGTCATCCAGAAGCTATTCTTAAAGGCAAAAGGTAAAAAGCCATGAATAAAATATCATTTAATAGTTTATCAGTATGTATCTTAATTTTTATCTTTTTCAATAGCGGCTGCTCTTTTGTTTCCAAACCTGCCAATTTTTATTTATTAACCCCCATTGCTGATAACAGTGATAAGAGCCATCAGCAAAAACATGAAAGTTTTACAAAAGAAAACTGGATAATTGGTGTGGGTCCAATAGCTTTAGCAAAACATCTGCAACGCAAACAAATTATAAGTCGTACTCATATCAAACAATTACAAATAGAAGAGTTTGAACGTTGGGCCGAAGAACTTGATGATAATATAAGCTCTGTTATTAGTGAGAACCTGGGTACGTTAATGAATACAAAAGTGATACTTATTTACCCATGGAATGAGACAATAAATTTAGATTATCAGATTGAAATCAATATTCGTTATTTTACGGTTGATGAAAATAATAACGTTAAACTGATCGCCGTCTGGAGCATTTTGGATACTAAAAATAATAAATTATTTCATATTAAACGTAGTGAAATTATTAGCCCTGTTATGGGAAATACAATCAATGATCAAATTAATGCTCAAAACCAGGCTTTGCTGGATTTGAGAAAAAATATCGCTAATCAGTTTGTTAATGAAGAGTAGCCGTTCATTGATCTATCATGGTGTTATATTTTTCATTAAGCGGCGTGGATGCGTAAAGGTGCGGGCTCCATAATTAATATCCTGTGATATTCCACCCATAATGTAGCGCATAATATTCATGTCAGATGACATCTGCTTAACACCAGAAGTCATAATATTAACATTTCCTGCCATTTCAT
>JAIVER010000387.1 GCA_023864145.1 Thiohalomonas sp.
AACGCATTGCATACAAAGTAACCACTAAAAGAAATCATAATGATGAGGTGGCGGATAATTTGCTTAATCAGAACTTCGATCCTGTTGCGCCCAATCATATTTGGGCCGGAGATATTACCTACTTAAAAACAGGTGAAGGCTGGATGTATTTGGCTGTTGTAATGGATTTCTACTCGCGCCGTATTGTACGGCTGGTACGTCAGCAAACGAATGACAACAGACTTGATATGCAAAGCAATGATCATGGCCTGCAACTTAAGGCAACCACCTTTTGGGCTCGTTTTTCACAGTGAGCGAGGTTCTCAATAACCAGTAAGCGGTACAGAAAATTACTGAGTGATTATGGGATCCGAGCAAGTATGGGTGATGTTGGAGCTTGTTGGGATAATGCCGTAGTTGAACGCTTTTTTGGAAGTCTCAAGCACGACTGGATATTTAAAATTGCTCAACCTACCCGTGAACATATGAAGAAAGATGTCGCACTTTAGATGAGGTATAACAACCTTGAAAGGCTACATACAGCGAATGGTGTTCAGTCACCAATTAACTATGAAAATTCTCTAAAAAAAGTGTCCGGTTGAACTTGACCAGTACAATGCCTTCCGGATCGGCAGTACCTTGTTTTAATGCGGCGGTATACTTAATCATTTCATCGTATTGCTTGAGAATAAGTTCCCAATTAATAGGGCGTGTCATAATTGGCAGAAGATGTTCATAGTCTTCATCATTGACAGAAACTGCACGATAGAGCTTTTGAGTACCAATCGCCTTTAATCTTGGCATTAAGCTAAATCCAAGTAAATGGCTAAAAGCAAAAGCCACTTCACTTTGCCCGTGGCTATCGACATACTGTTTATCAATAGACATTTCTATGCAGTGACCTAAAACACCCTCAATCATAGAAGAGACTTCGGATGAGGAACACCGTTTAAGCTGAGAATAAATACAGGTGGATTTTTTCTCAACCTGCCAGTAGATCATAACACCACGGCCACCGTACCGGATATCCCATTCAGTCATCAGGTTTTGATCCCAACTTCCAAACTTTTTGGAATCAGAAGCACAGGAAGTAGTGCCTTCACCCCAAATATCAGGATTTCTGACCTCAAAAATGGCATTAACCACCTTTGAAATTGCCTGGCGAATATTGGCTTTTTGAATATACTTCCTGCGTACCTGTAGAAGTTCTTTATAGGTGATCCCTTGACGGCTATCAATAACCCGTTTTAGGCCAATATTCGTACCCATACCATATATACCCATTGGCTACCAGTGATAGAACTGGTCAGAAGGCTGCACTTTAATTCATCAGAATTACTACGAAGAGCATTTCTTGAGGGTACTACTAAAACCTTAGCTCGAGCGGAGTTAGACGATTGGCAGGGTAGAATCAATTTTATGCCAAATGTACCAGTAGCATACATCAATAGTCCTGAATATCAAAAATATTTTGCCTGGCTAATGTTTGATGAAGAAGTGGAGATAGTTTTTGCTCAATCTTTAAATATAAGAACCGAAGCACTCAGCAATTTAATGACTATAAACGGTGACATTTGATTTTATGCCCCCAAGTTTATCAGCAGTAGAATTGTCTTGGTCAGGATTCACAACTCGTGATCAAAAACACTGTTATACCCATGACCTATGAAAATGCTTGATTTTTATAGAGAAGAAGATCAAAATTATCCAATGACGCAAATTACTCTCACAGCCCATGAAGAATCAGCTCTAGAAATGCAACATAAGCATTCTAGAAATGGAAAAGAACGAGATAGAATCAAAGCCATCCTACTTTGCTCTGAAGGCTGGA
>JAIVER010000388.1 GCA_023864145.1 Thiohalomonas sp.
ATTTTCCAGCATAAGTGTCAACTTCTACCGCCTCAGAAAGTGGATTTCTAGTCGCTAAAGCCTGATCACCCGTTGGGTGATCAGATTTGGGAGGCAAAAGCATCATTTCATCCTTGTTTTTCAAATACTTGTTTTTCAAATACTTCTGATTTTAGCCTATTTTCAACTGATTAAACTAGGATAAAGCTTACATTTGCTTATTTTCTGCTATAATTAAGAAAGGTATAAAAGAAAACAAGCGGACCACAATAATTATAATATATTAATAATGACACTTTTTTATAAACACAAACTCTTTTTAAAACAGCTCAGATTCTTACCTGCGATTGCTCTCTGCCTGCTGTTTATTTCCAATACCATATACGCTGACAAAAGTTACATCAAGTGTTGGAAAAATTCTGAGGGACTGACAGAATGCGGTAACCGTGTTCCAAGAGAATATTATAATCAACGCGTGCGTTATATCGATGATCAAGGTATTACCCGCAAAGTTAAAGAAAAAGACAAATCAAAAGAAGAGCTTGAATCTCAAAAAGAACAGGATAAATTACTAGCCTTAGAAGCAGAAAGCATACGAAAAGCAAAGGATTACGATGAGGTATTACTAAAAACCTACTTAACTATTGATGATCTGCTGGCTTCATTAAATTCCAAGCTTGATATTATAAAATCACGTTCTGTTATTCTGGATTCCAGTATTGAAATAAAAAAACGTAAGTTTGGTATTCTAGTGAGAAAAGCTGCTGATATGGAGCGTTCTGGTAAAAAAATATCTAATCAGTTAGGCATCAAATTAGACACTGCACGACAAGATCTTAGAAACATGCAAGCTCAAGTCAAAACACAAGAACTCAATAAGCAAAAAATTAAATCAGTTTTTGCCTATGATGTAGAACGTTTTATCTTATCAAAATCAAATCGTATCAAACACAGCTTATCAACACCCAGTCAGTCAAAAAAATTGCATGCAGTTCGTCTTAGCTGTTTAAATAAATCCCAATGTGACTCTCACTGGGAAAAAGCCAATAAATTTATCAAAGAATTTGCCACAACTGACATACTTTATATGACTAATAATATTTCCGTAACCGATATTCCAGTAAAACAACAAGATATTGCTATGAGCCTGTCAATCTTAACAAATAAATCCGATAGCAAAAAAATGATAATATTCCAAATCCGATGCAATCCAGAAAGAAAAGGGCAGGAATTTTGTTCTGCTGAAGAACTAAACGGAATATTAAAAGAATTTAAAAGCATTATTTATCAATAATTCTAGGATAATAGCAGACTGAACAATTAGAGCTGTATTTTTAAAACTGTTATTCTTGCTGAATGCTTCTCTCCAAAAATAATCATTTGTCAGCCCATTTTTCATTAGGCTGTTTACTAAACCGACTGCGTACATATTGGCTTAACTGTCCCTCAATAAAGCTTGAGAGTAATTCAGCAAACTGACTAATATTACCCTGATACTTCATCTGACCTTTTAATTCCCCTTCTCTTAATATCTGCCTTAGTTGTGTCTCGATACGTTCAAAAAATTGATTACTGCGTTTCTGCTGGAAAAGGTTAAAATAATGCCTATTATTTTTTCAACTTGTAATAAATAATAAAGTCTCATCCTGATTATTAGCAACCTGATTAATTAGTCCAGAGACAGCATCTTCAGTAAATTCAATTAACGCTTCAAACATCTTTGCTTTACTGGGGAAATACCGATATATACCCATGACCTATGAAAATGCTTGATTTTCATAGAGAAGAAGATCAAAATTATCCAATGACGCAAATTACTCTCACAGCCCAT
>JAIVER010000389.1 GCA_023864145.1 Thiohalomonas sp.
TTTTACCGAGCATTGGAAAATCATTAGATTCTCGAATTAATGATAATTTCCAAGTGTTCGATCCTGCATTTTCAAGTTGATTGGGTATATTTCAGCATCATCACTGCGAAGTTTTGTTAAGCTGGCTAAAGTTGATCATCTGGTTTTTAAATTTGAAATCTATGAAGTGTTTATGAAACTCTCACAAAAAACAAGCCATGACTTTAATGATCACAGTCATTGCCGACTTGGTAAATGGTATTATGAAGGCGATGGCCTGCACTATTTTTCTAAATTAGATGGTTATAAACAACTTGAGCCCCCTCATGAACGAGTTCACAATGCCGGGAAACAAGCTTTAGAGGCCTTACAAAATAATGAGATAGAAGCCTCAATCTCTACCCTTAATGATATGGAAAATGCGAGTATTGAAGTACTTGCCAATTTGGAAAAAATAGCAAAAAGCGGCGAAGATGATAAATTATTACTCTGCACACAGAATGAGTAAACCCCATTATTTTAACAACAAGTAAAAAAGTTCACTGAATAGTTACCATTATTTTTAAAATAATTCATCAACTGGATCGATTCTTTCCAATACCTTTTGAGTAATCGCAACAGGAAGTCCATTTTTTTGCTCCAGTGCCTCTCTTAAGGCTCTAGCTTCCACCACCAGCTCTTGTTGATAATTGTGTTTAAAAAATGTATTTTTTATCAATTCCATCGTCTTTTCATACAGTTCATCATAGGGAAGTTCTTCACCTTCTAATTGTGGATGCACTTCAATATAAATTTTCTTGTTCCACCAACCCACTTTAATCGGCTGATTAACAATATTAACCGGCATACCTACTCTCACTTCAGGAAATAATTTTTCAATATCTTCCGGATACATACGTACACAGCCATGGCTGACGCGCATACCTACACCATAAGGCTTATTGGTTCCATGAATCAAATAACCTGGTATACCAAGACGTAACGCAAAAAGACCCAGTGGGTTATCAGGACCCGCAGGAACTACATCAGGTAAAATTTCACCTTTTTCTGCATGTTCTTTTTTAATTGATTCAGGTGGCGTCCAGGTAGGATCTACCTTTTTAGTAACAATTTTGGTCTGGCCCAGTGGTGTATTCCAGTCCTGACGACCAATACTAACGGGATGAGTAATAACGGTTTTATTATCATCTGAAAAATAATACAAACGATATTCCGGTAAGTTAAGTGTTAAAGCTTTTCTGGGAGTCTTCGGGAGTATCCGGCTGGTTGGAATTAAAATATCAGCCTGAGTACCGGGCATCCAGCGATCAAGAGTTGGGTTGACTAATATAATTTCATTTTGGCCAATATTATGCAATCGTGCAACATCCAATAGAGTATCGTCTTCCTCAGCATGAGTATAGAAAGGTTTTTCCGGATCCTGACCAATCAAACTTTCATTACTGTCAATGGGTAAATCAAACACACTTGCCCAGCTATTCGTATGACTTATTAATAAAATAACAAGTAGTAACAACCATTTCACCTTAATCATAAAGAAATACACTAAAACCTTACATTTAGATAGATTATTAATTATCGCATAGAAAGAAGTAAGTTGTTTACTTCAATTTCACAAAATAATACACTAATTTTATTATTGTAATTTGATATGTCCCCTTCAATGATCAATTTTGCGGCCACTTCAAATTGTTCAATTTTTTCCAGAGTCTCTTTTTGAGTCTTTAGATACAGCTTATTCACCGCTTCAATATCACACACTTTGTTTTTTCCAGATTGAAGCTGTTTCTTAAGTTTGACTAATTTCTTTTGCAAACTG
>JAIVER010000390.1 GCA_023864145.1 Thiohalomonas sp.
TACCGAGCATTGGAAAATCATTAGATTCTCGAATTAATGATAATTTCCAAGTGTTCGATCCTGCATTTTCAAGTTGATTGGGTATATACAGAGATTAAAATCGTTAAAGTTTATATCGATTATCACATTGAATATGAGCAACACTTTTACTCGGTACCTCATCATCTGCTCGGAGAAATACTGGAATTTCATGTCGGCGATAAAGTCATCCAGATGTTCTTCAAAAATAAGCTGATAACCACTCATGTACGCAAGTATTACTCTGGCACCAGTACTGAGCCAGCTCATATGCCCACACGGCATGAGAAACATTATAAATGCTCTCCAGGGCGCTTAATGAACTGGGGTAAAGACATTGGGCCTGATGTACTGATTTGGGTGAAACAGCGTCTTAATGAAAAGGCACACCCTGAACAAGCCTATCGGGTGTGTTTAGGATTGCTCAATCTTAGTCGCAGCTATGACAATCAACGGTTGAACAGAGCTTGTCAGATAGCCAATAAAAAGTCCCTTAATCGACTCAAAAATATACGATCAATTTTAACCAGCAATCTGGATAAATTGCCAACTGATAGTCTCTGTCAAGAAGAGTTCGATCTTGAGGAAACACTATTGCCACAGAGTCATAAGAATATTCGTGGCCCTAAAGACTACTATTAAAAACACTCATTTTATTAAGGAAGTATTATGATCACAGAAAATATTCTCACCCAGTTACGCCAGTTAAAACTCAGTGGTATGTCGATGGCTCTTCAAGGACAAATTGAGCAACCAGGTACTTATGAAGGCTTGTCTTTTGAAGAACGGATCCAATTTCTAATCGAACAGGAATTTACCGAACGCAGCCAGCGTAAACAGCAGCGGCTGATCAGAGTGGCTAAGTTTAAAATACAGGCGAATGCTCAAGCCATTGATTACCTTCATCCTCGTGCACTACAACAAAGTCAGATGGCCGCCTTGTTACAATGTGACTGGATTGCTAAAGGACAAAATCTTTTACTCAGTGGTCCATGTGGTAGTGGTAAAACATGGCTAAGCTGTGCAATCGGTCATACTGCTTGTATAAAGGGTTATTCTGTTCGGTACTATCGAATATCCCGTCGTCTTTTAGAGCTGACTCAGAGTAAAGCTGATGGTTCTTACAGCAAGTTTCTGAACAGTTTAAACCGCTATCAGTGGCTGATCCTGGATGACTGGGGATTAGAGCCTCTTAAAGCGGCACAACGTGATGATCTGTTGGAGATCATGGATGATCGACATGGGACTTTATCGACAGCCATGCTGAGCCAGTTGCCAACGGATCAATGGTATCACGCCATTGGTGATAATACTCTAGGCGATGCCATATTAGATCGACTGATGCACAATGCCCACAGAATCAACCTAAAAGGGGAATCAATGCGCAAACAAATTGATAAACTCGAGTAGATCTATCCTCATTATTTTTTTGAAATTTTGTTAAAGAGCAATTTTTAAAAAAACTAGCCCAATATGAACACTTGAGCTAGAATATCGGACGGGTGATACGTCAGATATTCAGGTGTTCAGATTAAACCAGAATGGGCGTTCAGATAAAAGCGGAATAGATGTTCACGTTCGCCGGAATACGCAGCACCTGTATCGTCGTATGAAAGAGCTGTTTAAGCAAAGTTGAAATTAAAAGTCACTCAACGCATTGCATACAAAGTAAGCACTAAAAGAAATCATAATGATGAGGTGGCGGATAATTTGCTTAATCAGAACTTCGATCCTGTTGCGCCTAATCATATTTTGGCCGGAGAT
>JAIVER010000391.1 GCA_023864145.1 Thiohalomonas sp.
CATGGGCTGTGAGAGTAATTTGCGTCATTGGATAATTTTGATCTTCTTCTCTATGAAAATCAAGCATTTTCATAGGTCATGGGTATAGAACTCATATAACTTAAAGCCTGAAGCCTGGCACTTTTCTAACGACTTATTTCCATAACAAACCTGCTGCGACTTCATCCCTTTTTTCTTTGCCTGCCAATATCTCAATTAAACTTAAGGTAAAGTCCATTGCTGTACCCGGCCCCCTTGATGTAATTACTTTGTCATCATGAACAACAGAATCTTCTTTAATTTGGGTATTTTGTAAATTCATTTGATCGATAACACCGGGGTAACTGGTTGCTGATTTACCTTCGAGCAGTTTAGCATTGGCTAAAATTTTAGGGGCGGCACAAATAGCTGCCGTATATTTCCCCTCTCCTGCCATTTTTTTTAATAAGCTTTGAATTCGTGGGTCATTATCAAGATAATCAGCACCAGGAAGACCACCGGGTAACACCAGCATATCAAAATCAGTTAATATCGCCTGATCCAGTGTCGTATCAGGGACCAAAACCACACCACGACTGGCAACAACAGGATTAACTTCACTGCCGTTATCAAGACTCGCTGTGGTGACTGAAATGTCGCCACGGCGTAATAAATCAATAATGGTGACCGCTTCTAACTCTTCACAACCTGGTGCAATGGGAACAAGGACATTTGCCATAATTGTTATTTCCTATTGTTGCTTTTCTTTAATTAATGCTTTTCTTCAGGTGAGTGCTTAATCCTGATTGTGTTAGTGATTTACTATTATTCCACTTATTTTTCTGTTTGGCCTGAGCTATCAGCTGCTCCTGTATCAGTTGAGACACCGGCAGCAATTGTATTCCAGCGGCTTTAAGCTGTGGAATATATTCTTCCAGCACATTCAGTGTTTCTGGAAAAGGATGACCAATCGCTACTGCTGAGCCATTTTTTTTAGGCAAATTTATCAATCGCTTAAATTGAAACTCAATAGCAGGACGATTAAGTTCATGATCCAGGAAGACATTACGCCGGGTATTTTTAATCTGATATTGACTGGCAGTTTGCTGGGCAACAGTTTTAACTGTGGTACGACTATCAACAAAATACAGATCTGTCTTAACCAGCTCATCCATAAGCCATTGCATAGAATCAGACTGGCTGGTGATTAAGCTTCCCATATGGTTGTTAACCCCCTTAAGATAGGGAATTGAACGAATACTATCGAGCAGTGATTGCTTAAATTCCTGCTCAGTCATGTCACTGGTCAGTGCTCCAGGTTCTAAATAAAATGTTTCCATCAAAGCCTGCATCGGCAGATGTAAGATAATATCATTACCACGAGAGCTGGCCGTTTCTGCCAATGACTTAACATTAAGGAGTATGAGGTAAAAAAGCAAAAGTCACTTGACCCGCTAAATTTATCGCACGCTGATCATGTTTATATTTATAGACCAAATCATCAATAATTATTGCGATATAACCTTGTAGACAGTACATTTCCCTGCTCATCCAGAGCCCAGCCGGTGTTACTGATAACATGACTAATAAAAACGCTTGCAGGCTAGATAATAATATCAACCTTACCTGCGTGCTGATCCCTATACCCAATCAACTTGAAAATGCAGGATCGAACACTTGGAAATTATCATTAATTCGAGAATCTAATGATTTTCCAATGCTCGGTAAAATGTCATCAAAAAACTCATTAATTTTCTGTCGAAACTCTTTAGCATTGTGAAAAAAATGATTATTTCTCACCTTTTCATTCATTACTTTCCAT
>JAIVER010000392.1 GCA_023864145.1 Thiohalomonas sp.
GTAAGCGGTACAGAAAATTACTGAGTGATTATGGGATCCGAGCAAGTATGGGTGATGTTGGAGCTTGTTGGGATAATGCCGTAGTTGAACGTTTTTTTGGAAGTCTCAAGCACGACTGGATATTTAAAATTGCTCAACCTACCCCTGAAGATATGAAGAAAGATGTCGCAGTTTACATGAGGTATTAGAACCTTGAAAGGCTGCATACAGCGAATGCTGATCAGTCACCAATTAACTATGAAAATTCTCTAAAAAAAGTGTCCGGTTGGACTTGAGCAGTACACTTTTTAGCATTGTGAAAAAAATGATTATTTCTCACCTTTTCATTCATTACTTTCCATAACCCTAAAAAAATGAGTTAACCCTGCCAGCTCCTTCATAGAACATAATGAGTCAGACTTTTAGGTTGTTTATGCTAAATTTTGCTTGCTGGCAGGGTTAACTCATTTTTTTAGGTTCATTCTCTTTTTAAGCTGGAAATAGTATAAAATAAGGCTGCTTTAAGCACAGCAGGAATTGTCTGATAAATTTGTAGGACTTTTTCTCATATAAAAGTCAGATTAATGCAGTATGAAAAATAAAGGAAAAACTATGCAGCTCAAGTTGCCTAACCCCCGTGGATTTTGTGCCGGTGTCGATCGAGCCATTGAAATTGTGGAGCGTGTACTGACTCTATTTGGTGCGCCGATATATGTACGTCATGAAGTGGTTCATAATCGGGCAGTCGTTGAATCACTAAAAGATCGAGGCGCAATTTTTATTGAAGAAATCAGTGATGTACCTGACGGCTCTATTGTTATATTCAGTGCTCATGGCGTGTCAAAGGCAGTGAAAGGAGAGGCAGATCAACGCGATGTTAAAGTCTTTGATGCCACCTGCCCGCTAGTGACAAAGGTACATCTTGAAGTCACTCGTTTTAGTAAGAATGGCACAGAATGTATCTTAATTGGTCATGCAGGACACCCGGAAGTCGAAGGCACTATGGGACAATATGAACACCAATATGGTGGTCATATCTATTTAGTCGAAACACCGGCAGATATTGAGCATCTGCAAGTTAACAATCCCAATGAGTTGGCCTATGTCAGCCAGACAACGCTGTCAATGAATGACAACGCTGATATCATTAATGCTCTGAGAGAAAAATTTCCCAAAATTTTAGGGCCAAAGAAAAATGATATCTGCTATGCCACGCAAAGTCGTCAGGATGCTGTCAAATCATTATCTCAAACCGCTGATCTTGTTCTGGTTGTGGGCTCACCTAATAGCTCAAATTCTAATCGTTTAAGAGAAGTTGCCCAAAGAGAAGGTGCAAAAGCTTATCTGATTGATTCAGCAGATGAAATAAAAACACAATGGCTGGATAACTGCCAACAGGTTGGTGTCACAGCAGGTGCTTCAGCACCGGAATATTTAGTTGAAGAGGTAGTGATATTTCTTAAAAAGCAGGGTGTTAAGGCAAATAATATTGAATTGGGAGAAAAAGAAACCCTTGTTTTTTCACTGCCCAGAGAATTGCAGGTATAGATAACTATCTGTTTACTGAAAATTTCTCAATTGATATCATCAATATCTCCGACTCTATTGATGATGATTGATAAATTGTTCACACTTTTGAGGTCAATCCGACCGATTATCGGTAAAATTTTTGCTCCTGTCTTAATAAGAATGACTTTAAATAATAACAGGTATATATACCCAATCAACTTGAAAATGCAGGATCGAACACTTGGAAATTATCATTAATTCGAGAATCTAATGATTTTCCAATGCTCGGT
>JAIVER010000393.1 GCA_023864145.1 Thiohalomonas sp.
CATGGGCTGTGAGAGTAATTTGCGTCATTGGATAATTTTGATCTTCTTCTCTATGAAAATCAAGCATTTTCATAGGTCATGGGTATATATCCTGTAAATAGCCTAAATAACTATTCCATTGTGATATTTTTTGACATAGGATCTCATGGTTAGGAGATGAGTATACAGAATGAATGGTTATGAAAATTTATAAAGTCGGTGGTGCCGTCAGAGATAAGCTGTTAAAAAGAAACGTAGTGGATCATGACTATGTTGTTGTGGGTGCCACTATAGAAGAAATGCTGGCAGAAGGCTATGCGCCGGTAGCTAAAGATTTCCCTGTCTTTTTACATCCTCAAACTCATGAGGAGTATGCCTTAGCACGAAAGGAACGAAAAGTAGCCAAAGGCTATCATGGCTTTGAGTTTCATGCTGATGCCAGTGTGACCCTTGAAGATGATTTGCTGCGCCGTGATCTGACTATTAATGCCATTGCTGAAGATGATCAGGGTGTTCTCTATGATCCCTATCAGGGGATTGCTGATCTTGAAAAACGTATTTTAAGACACGTCTCTCCCGCCTTTGCTGAAGATCCCTTACGCGTACTGAGAGTGGCACGGTTTGCTGCACGCTTTGCTGATTATGGTTTCACCATTGCTGATGAAACGATGGTTATGATGCAATGTCTGGTGGATCATGATGAAGTGGATGCTCTGGTGGCTGAACGTGTCTGGCAGGAAGTTGAAAAAGCATTGGCCGATGATAATCCCTGGATATTTTTTCAGGTGCTCAGACAATGTGGCGCCTTAGCACGTCTTTTCCCGGAAATAGAACGACTATTTGGTGTGCCGCAAAGCAAACAATGGCATCCTGAAATTGATACCGGCATTCATACCATGATGGTATTAGAACAAGCGGCGCGACTAAGTAAAGAGCCGGTGGTTCGTTTTGCTGCTTTGATGCATGATCTGGGTAAGGGGATTACGCCAAAAGATGAGTGCCCCAGACATATTGCTCATGAATCCCGTGGTGTTCCTCTGGTTGATGCTGTTTGTCAGCGTTTAAAACTGCCTAAACACTATAGTGCTCTGGCTATATTAGTCACAGAATTTCATTTAAATTACCATCGTATTGACGAGTTAAAAAACTCGATCATAGTGGATTTATTATCTCGTCTGGATGCTTTTCGTCGTCCTGAACGTTTTGAACAGTTTATTCTGGCCTGTGAAGCTGATGCCAAAGGACGAACAGGCCATGAAGACAGTTCAGATGAGAAATCACAGCGTTTTAGAGAGTTTTTTCAGGCAGCTAATCGGGTAAATACGGCTGAAATTGTCGCTCAGGGATTTAAAGGAATAGAAATCGCTGAACAATTGAGAATTAAGCGTATCGCCGCAGTAAGAGGATGTAAAAAAAATGAAATACACTCATCATAAAATAAAGATTGGAATAGCTACCATTAATTATTAGTTTTTTTGAGTTGATAAAATCAGTGATCAAATGTTGCTAACAGGGAATCAAAAGTGGTTCTGGCTAAAATAAAAGCACTAAGCGCACCAATAGAATTTGCCATTTCATCAGCAAAGTCAAAACTTTGATAAGTCGTCATACCTTGAAGAAATTCAATGAACCTAAAAAAATCAGTTAACCCTGCCAGCAACCAAAATTTAGCATAAACAACCTAAAAGTCTGACTCATTATGTTCTATACCCATGACCTATGAAAATGCTTGATTTTCATAGAGAAGAAGATCAAAATTATCCAATGACGCAAATTACTCTCATAGCCCATGAA
>JAIVER010000394.1 GCA_023864145.1 Thiohalomonas sp.
AAGTAGGATGGCTTTGATTCTATCTCGTTCTTTTCCATTTCTAGAGCTGATTTTTCATGGGCTGTGAGAGTAATTTGCGTCATTGGATAATGTTGATCTTCTTCTCTATGAAAATCAAGCATTTTCATAGGTCATGGGTATATAGGAGAAACACGAACTCCGCAGCGTAGAATTGCAGAATGGCGCCAACAACAAGAAAGGCAAGAAGAAAAATTACGAACACTGATGTTAAACGACAGTCAGTTTCAATTAAATAGTAATGGTCATAAAGATGGTGAAACTTTAAATTTACCAACATGATCTTATTATAGAATAATATTCTAAAGATATTTTATGTGGAAGAGGTCTAGCGATATCTAGTAGTTTGATTTTTTTATGATGCAATACGACCGGAAGGGCTATTGTCGTCTAATAAAGATGAATTTCGTAAAGCATTGCTTGATGTAAATGTATTCAAACAACAGGTTGAACAGGCTACTGGGCATAAAGAGCTAAAGTCTCTCGACCATTATATTGACTTAGCTTTTGAAGAAATTACTAACTTTAAAAAAGTAGTTAATAATGTCTCTCAAAGAATGGCTTACGAATCATTTGATGAGCACTTGGACAGACTTGGTAAAGAACTTGAAGCTGGAATGACTGTGGTAGAATATCTTGAAAGGCTAAAACTGCTGAAAGAATTACGGGATGATGATATTGAGAGACTGAGTGATGAATTAGTTGAATGAAGAAAAAGGGAGTCATTGAAATTTCCCCTCGTAAATGATTATACTGAGAATGGATACCTAATTGGATCATGATATTGATATCCTTCAACTTCAAAATCATCCAATGTCACCCAAGTTTCGATATCTTCAAGAGATTTGATATCTGGATTGATTATGAGTTGTGGTGCAGGATACGGCTCGCGTATTAATTGAACATCACGCATTAGTTCAAGCTGGTCTTCATAAATATGTGCATTTACAATCTTATGATATGCCTGACCTGCCTTATTACCTGTTATTTGAGCCATTAAAGCAAGTAACACATGCACCTGAACCATATTAAAGTTTAGCCCTAATGGAACATCACATGATCTCTGAGTGCTGTTGAGATACAGTGTGTCACCAAGTAAAGAGAAATGATGGCTGTACATGCAGGGGCGTAAGCAGCCCATATGAAACGCACCTGGATGATAAAAGGTGAATATCTCGCCACGATTATCAATTCCTTTAGATAAATTCTCAACAATTTGACGAAGAAGATCGACACTGCCACCATCAGGCTTAGGAAAATTTCTGGCAATTTTTCCGTAAATGAGCCCACAATCATCTATCCCCTTTCGATGTGGATTTGCAAGCCATGCTTCATTTTTATTCGCATTAGCATCCCAGGTCTTTGTGCCTATTTTACGAAAGTCAGCCGCATTATCATAGCCACGAATATAACCGAGCATTTCAGCAATTGCTGATTTGTAAAAACTCTTTCTTGTTGTTACCAGTGGAAATTCATTTTTAGCTACGTTATACGTTAAATCTGCATTTATTACAATCAAACATTTCTTACCAGTTCTTTTATTATCTATCCAAATGCCTTCATCAATTATTCTTTGACACAGTTCAAAATATTGCTTCATTTATTTTTTCTCTTTGGATGATTCTATACCCAATCAACTTGAAAATGCAGGATCGAACACCTGGAAATTATCATTAATTCGAGGATCTAATGATTTTCCAATGCTCGGTAAAATTTCATCAAAAAACTCATTAATTTTCTGTCGAAACTCTT
>JAIVER010000395.1 GCA_023864145.1 Thiohalomonas sp.
TTTACCGAGCATTGGAAAATCATTAGATTCTCGAATTAATGACAATTTCCAAGTGTTCGATCCTGCATTTTCAAGTTGATTGGGTATAGCAAGATTGTAAATGTGTTTGTAGCCATTCGATGCCTGCCTTCTCTTCAATTTTATTCAAAGCCCAACGAGCAGAATCATCACTGAGCACTTTGGTCATGCCTAATAATCGTAAATTAACTTGATCACTGATTAGATTAGTGATGTATGCATAGCGATTATGTCCCGACAAAATGGAAAGAAATAATGAGCCCAGTACATTCACTTTTTTAGGCGCATTATTGCTTCGATAATGTAAAGGACAATCGCTTACCCAGGGATCAAATCGAGCACCTAATTTTAAAAACTGGATGAAAAAGGGTAATTGCCCATGGGAGTGACTTTGCCATTGGCAATCCCATTCAATATGTAATTTTCCAGCATAAGTGTCAACTCCTAACCTCCTCAGAAAGTGGATTTCTAGTCGCTAAAGCCTGATCACCCGTTGGGTGATCAGATATGGGTGGCAAAACCATCATTTCATCCTTGTTTTTCAAATACTTGTGATTTTAGCCTATTTTCAACTGATTAAAGTAGGTTAATGTTTCATATCCTTCATCATTGCACCTTTACCTTTCATCATGCCTTTACGAACGGGTGCTTCTATTGTTTGACTAGTGCCATTTTTAAATTCTAAAGTAATAGATACTTTTTGATCTACCTTAAGAGCGTCATGAAGGCCAATTAACATAATGTGCAAGCCGCCTGGTTCTAAAACAGCTTTACTATTGGCTGGAATTTCAATTGAATCAATTTGACGCATTTTCATCATGCCATTTTCGTGAACATGTGAATGTAATTCCACAACATTAGAAACGGAACTGGTGGCATTAACTACGTAACGAGTCTCTGCTGATTTATTTTCCAGTTGTAAAAATGCCGCACTCACTGTTTGACCTGGAGGAACAGCTCTCACATAAGGTTCGATGATAGTGACATCATCACTAGCCATAACAAAATTATGACTCAAGGCAAGTAATATAAATAAAACAGGTGTTAGTATTTTCATGGAAACCTCTTTGTTTTAGTAATCCCGAATTCAACTCATAAGTGCAACTTAACTGAGTTGTATTTATGATATTTTCTGGTTTATCGCCAGCTCATGAAATTCCTGGGGTGGAGACACGCCTGACAGCACAAGTAAAATAATCATAAGTACAGCAATAAATTGCTAGAAAAAATGGCCAACTGCTTGTAAGCTCAGTCATTTTCTCCTGCAAGAGTAAAGCGACTTATGAGAACTTACAAACAATTGACACAAGACAAATATACTACATTTTCCAACTAAATAAAAAGGATTTTACTCAGGATGATATTGCTAAGGAAGTCGGAGTTCATAAATCCACAATAAGCAGAGAGCTTAAGCGAAATACAGGTCAGGGAGGCTATCGTCCCAAGCAAGCACAGACAAAGGCAACTGAACGACCTAAGCTTGCTTCTAAAGCAATCAAAATGACGGCTGATATGATTGAGCTTATTGATGAAAAATTGTCCGAACAACAGTGGAGCCCTGAGCAAAGATCAGGTTGGTTATTAGAGGAAAAGACCATTGCCGTCAGTCATGAGCGTATTTATCAACACATATGGGTTGATAAAAGGCAAGGCGGTGATTTATACCCAATCAACTTGAAAATGCAGGATCGAACACTTGGAAATTATCATTAATTCGAGAATCTAATGATTTTCCAATACTCGGTAAAA
>JAIVER010000396.1 GCA_023864145.1 Thiohalomonas sp.
ATGGGCTGTGAGAGTAATTTGCGTCATTGGATAATTTTGATCTTCTTCTCTATGAAAATCAAGCATTTTCATAGGTCATGGGTATATACCATTTAGGAACAGTTATTTAGTTTCATAGTAAAAGCTATAGCTGATTGACTTCTCGATGCCAAAACATTTTCTTATCAACACGATATTCTATAACAGAAAATGAATTATTGGTTATATTGCTGTTAATTTCAATAGGCCCATTGTTGGTATTGTATAAATTCACCTGCTTTTTTTATAAGTTTGCAAAACCTTTTGTGCCGGATGATGAAAGCGATTTTGATGATTAAATCAATGAGTTTGAGTGCTAGAAGAGAATTACTGTTAAGTGTTCGACAAAAATATCTTAGTGTAAATTGGACGAATAAGGGAAAGATACTGGATGGTTTTGTTGCTGCAACAGGTTATGAACGCAAGTATTCAATCCAACTATTGAATAATAGAAAGCCCCCTGTTGAGCCACCAAAGCACCGTTCTTCTCAAAAATATGATGAACAAGTACGACAAGCTTTAATTTTTGTCTGGCGTACTGCTAACCAAATTTGCTCTAAGCGCCTTGTACCGTTCATACCTCAGCTAGTAAAGGCAATGGAAGAACATGGTCATCTACGACTACCCGAGATGTTCGAGAGCACTTACTCAAAATAAGTCCTGCAAGAGTCGATCGGCTCTTAAAACCAGAACGCGAAAAATTAAAATTAGGTATCAATACCACTCGTCCTGCTAATTTATTGAAACATCAGATTCAAGTTAGAACATTTGCTGATTGGGATGATGTCGTACCAGGCTTTCTGGAAGCTGATTTAGTCGCACATTGTGGAGGTAATAGAAACGGTGCATTTTGAATACTTTAACGTTAATCCTAAAAAAATCAATTAACCCTGCCAGCAACCAAAATTTAGCATAAACAACCTAAAAGTCTGACTCCTTATTGAAGGAGCTGGTACTTCCAGAGAATTATCAGAGCCCAGATTAACCTTAAATTTCTCCATTGCCTTTGCCAAAATAAGGCTCCAGTACTCATTGTAATTTAACTGCGGCGCAGTTGTTTTAAGCTCATCAAAAAAGTCGACAAGTCGGATGTATGCTGATTTTAATGTCGTAATATCACCATGAGTGCTGCTAATAACTATCTTCTTTTGACGACCATGTTCAGTCAATCTGCCAATGCTACTGAGCAATAATGGACGACTGGTAATTGCCTCATGGTGTTTGTGTGGAATGGCTAATCGAACAAATAAATTCCAGCAGTTACATATCAATGCAATCATTCAGCCATGAATTGACAGCTCTTTATTTTATGGGTGGTATAACCTCCCCAACCCCATTGATTTTTTAATTCATCAAAATTATTTTCACAATTAGCACGGTTTCGATAGTGTTGAAAAATAGTGACAATATCATCTTCTAAATCAGTCACCAAAACAGAGTATTCATAAGCTCGGATATCTTCAGGGCCATAGACTAATGCAAGCTGCTGTTGCAGTTGATTTTGAGTTTCAAAACCAATGATGTGATCACTGGATAAACGTCGTCTGACAATAACTACTCCCCGCTCTTTTTCCTAACCTTGCAATTGAACTTGATCTTCTTTAGCTTCCCATTCTTTGTTAATATAAGTCCACTCTCCTAACTCATGATGCTTGTATATACCCAATCAACTTGAAAATGCAGGATCGAACACTTGGAAATTATCATTAATTCGAGAATCTAATGATTTTCCAATGCTCGGTA
>JAIVER010000397.1 GCA_023864145.1 Thiohalomonas sp.
ATGGGCTGTGAGAGTAATTTGCGTCATTGGATAATTTTGATCTTCTTCTCTATGAAAATCAAGCATTTTCATAGGTCATGGGTATATATTATGTGTCACTTGGCTAATAGTAATATTATTGATGCTAAAATAAAATCTTGTCCATAAACCAAAAGCTAAAATAGCAAGAATCAATAGTATCCATAGCAATTTGGGCTAAAAACGAATAACCCTTACTAAATTTTTTGTGTTATTAATTAAATTATCGGTATTATCTTTTTTCGTGGCTAGGGGTTTTGTTGTCAATTGTTTGCTTTATAATGTATTTTTCCCCGGTTTGTTCAAAAGCAAGTTTGTATTTAATGGCATTTTGTTTTGATAAGTCTTTTTTAGTATCGTTCTTTTTTATTAAAAATAATTGCTCAAGCGGGCTTTGTTTACTATTAAAAAACGTATTAAATTGCCTTTAACTGTATCAATATCTGTACTGTCTTTGATTTTAGCTTCAAATACTAAATAATAGCTTGTTTCAACGTTGATTGGCAAATCATATTTCCTTAAATTGGATTAAAATGGTGTTCATTGATATACAAAGATGATGAATTCGTCGGGACAGCTCAACCCCGCTTTACAGTTTTCTGAGCTCAGCAATAAAAAAGGAAGTCATCAAACCCGTGTTCGGAGCTAATATTGTTAGCAGACAATTTATGCAGGAGGAATACCCGTGACAGGCTTGCACAACACCGATTTAACGACTTCTCAGAAAATAGAGTTTAGTGCAAAGGTATTGGCAAACCAAGGGTTACATGCTTCAGTGACTCAAATGAGTCAAGAGTATGCTTTATCTCGCCCCACACTGTATCGTGTTCAGGAAAATACCGCAGAAATTTTATTCCAGCATTTCAGTCAAACACAGGAGCAACTAAAAGCCCGTACCATCACGGTTGATCAAGTACAACTGGAACCTACCATTATTGCGTTGTCGATTATGGCACCTAATAGCATCCGTGCCATAGAAGATCTGATTCCCATCATTTATCCTGGTCTCACTCGTTCCTTTGAGAGTATTCAGTCCTTGCTTATTGAAGCACAGGAGAAGGCAAGACAATTTAATAAGACGGTTGATTTCTCATTAATCAAAGTCGCTGCAGTCGATGAAATGTACAGTCAAAGCTCACCTGTTTTAGCGGGAGTTGATTTAGACAGTGGTTTCCTGCATTCACTTGAATTATGCGAGAGTCGCTCCACAGAAGATTGGGAGATGGTCTTAAAACGAGCCAAATCACAAGGATTGAATTTAGACATTGTTGTTAAAGATGCAGCACCTGGAATTGCTTGTGGCGTCAAACAGGTTTTTCCAGATGCCCAACAAAGAGATGATTGTTTCCATGTTTTATAGGATATGAATAAAGTGAGACGGAAAATAAAAAGTCATGCCTATAATGCCATCGAAAATGAATACAGTTTGCAAAAGAAATTAGTCAAGCTTAAGAAACAGCTTCAATCTGGAAAAAACAAAGTGTGCGAGATTTAAGCGCTGAATAAGCTGTATATAAATACTCAAAAAGAGACTCTGAAAAAAATTGAACAATTTGATCAGTTTGAAGTGGCCGCAAAATTGATCATTGAACCTAGTTTAATCAGTTGAAAATAGGCTAAAATCACAAGTATTTGAAAAACAAGGATGAAATGATGGTTTTGCCACCCAAATCTGATCACCCAACGGGTGATCAGGCTTTAGCGACTAGAAATCCATTTTCTGAGGCGGTAGAAGTTGAC
>JAIVER010000398.1 GCA_023864145.1 Thiohalomonas sp.
TCATGGGCTGTGAGAGTAATTTGCGTCATTGGATAATTTTGATCTTCTTCTCTATGAAAATCAAGCATTTTCATAGGTCATGGGTATACATGAGGTATTACAACCTTGAAAGGCTGCATACAGCGAATGGTGATCAGTCACCAATTAACTATGAAAATTCTCTAAAAAAAGTGTCCGGTTGGACTTGACCAGTAGAGTCTCGATAGTGTTGAAAAATAGTGACAATATCATCTCTTCTAAATCAGTCACCAAAACAGAGTATTCATAAGCTCGGATATCTTCAGGGCCATCGACTAATGCAAGCTGCTGTTGCAGTTGATTTTGAGTTTCAAAACCATCATTTCATCCTTGTTTTTCAAATACTTGTGATTTTAGCCTATTTTCAACTGATTAAACTAGGATTAACAGTGCTGCTCCATTAAGAAATCCTCAGTATTTTCCTGCTACATTATCTTCAATAAGAATCACGTTTTGAATTAATGAGGTGTTTAAAAGTCTTTAGTTAAATAAATTTAGAATCAATATAAGTGTTGACGCGGGTCATTGTAATTAATCCAATCTCAACTATATTAATAAATAAGTGCACTTTTAAATTTCTTTTATCTCTTAATACGGAAAAAAAATGCGAAAAAAACCTCAAATTGTTACCATGTTTGGAAAATCTCCTTTTAAAGCATTACAGACACATATGGGTATTGTTAAAGAATGTGTGTTAGAAGTGTCGTTACTGTTTGATGCTCTTATTGCAGGTGATCAAACAGTTCTTACCACCCAGCAGGACAAAATATTTGCGAAGGAAGAAGAAGCAGATATTTTGGTTGATGAACTACGTATTCATTTACCGAGAAGTTTATTTATGGCTGTGGACAGACGTGATCTTTTGGATTTATTGAAGCTTCAGGATAATATTGCTGACACTGCTCAGGATATTGCCGGCTTAATGATGGAAAGAAAGATGTCCGTGCCGGAAGAAATGGTTGAGCCACTTAAGGCGTTAGTGCAACGCTGTGTTGATGCCTGTCTGCATTCAGCGACTATTGTAGAACGAATTGATGAATTAATTGAAACAGGTTTCCGTGGACGTGAGGCATCAGACGTTGAAACTATGATTGAGGAATTAAGCAACATTGAAGATGAAACCGATCAAATGGGTCGTGACTTAGTCCAGTTATTATTTTCAAAAGAAGATGATATGAATCCGCTAACTGTTATGTTCTGGTATCAGATGATTCAGTGGATTGGAGATCTGGGTGACCATGCTGAGGATGTTGGTAATCAAATGCGTCTTTTAATCGCTAAGTAGTACAAATAGCGTGCTTATACCCAATCAAATTCCAGGGTATTAATTGATAAATTAAGCGACTATTTTTCTAGTTGCAATGTGATTGGCGATAATAATACGGCAGACATTAATATAATAGGCATAGAACGTAAAGCACCTGAGCTGGGTATTAACTTTATTGATTGGCAGCGTGAAGCAGGAAAAACCGGTCGTAAAGATGAATACTTTAATCTCAAAAATGCCAGAGTAGTTAGAAAAGTTCGTACTGGAATGGTCTTTTTACAAAGTAAAAATTTAATCATTGCAGCCGGTCCCTGTATTCAAAATGATAATCAAGTTATTAATTTTATCAATTCTCAGTATATACCCATGACCTATAAAAATGCTTGATTTTCATAGAGAAGAAGATCAAAATTATCCAATGACGCAAATTACTCTCACAGCCCATGAAAAATCAGCTCTAGAAATGGAAA
>JAIVER010000399.1 GCA_023864145.1 Thiohalomonas sp.
TTTTCATGGGCTGTGAGAGTAATTTGCGTCATTGGATATTTTTGATCTTTTTCTCTATGAAAATCAAGCATTTTCATAGGTCATGGGTATACACAAGCATAGAACAGTCATATAATATCATTTTTACTGGCATTTTATACTTCCTATCAATTGCCTATAAAATATGCCGAAAATCTTATTTAAGATTTATTTTAAATCTATTACCATTATGGGGTTATTATGAAAAATTTTTTATTAATTTTTATACTACTAATAAGTATGAACACAGCGAATGCTTTTCAGGCACGGATTATAGGTGGAATAAAAGTTCATATTGATAAAGAAAAATGGAAATTTATTGCTTCAATGAAATGGGATAATAACCATTATTGCGGTGCCAGTTTAATATCAGAAAGATGGGTATTAACAGCTGCTCACTGCTGGTTTAATACAAACAGTGAACCCTATGAAATTCTAGCGGAGGACAGAATCGCACTGGGTTCATACAATTTAAATTTACAAACAGACTATAAGATCAAATCGTTAGTTATTCATCCAGATTATGATCATGATACGTTTGATAGTGATCTGGCTATTTTTGAACTTAAAACACCTGTTGATGGAATTCAGCCTGCTATACTTGATCGCTCTACACCTCTAGAGGGAGGCCTGGAAAGCTGGGTTGCAGGTTGGGGTATAACAGGACACGAGACCGTTCAGGACGATTTACCTGTGGATCTAATAGAAGTAATGGTTCCTATTATGAGCAAGGAGGCCTGTGATGATATCTACGGCACTTCTATAACCAGCAGTATGTTCTGTGCCGGATATGTAGACACCCGAAGAGATGCATGTTATGGTGATAGTGGTGGTCCATTAATCATCTATAAGAATGGACACTGGGTGCAATTAGCCGTAGTAAGCTGGGGAACACGCTGTGGTGAGACTGGCTATGCTGGTGTTTATACCCATCTTCAGAAGTTTATTCCATGGATAGAAACTTATACTGGTGCTTTAGCCAGCTTCACTGATACCAATATAACGCCTATTATTTCAACCTATTTATTAAACTAACAGATAAAACCTTCGGAAGACTTATATTGCAGCAGGTTTTATCCTAAATTAATCAGTTGAATCGTAGCGGGAGCGATCACCAAAAGTAGGTTCAACTGATTTATTCAGGTTTATGAGTATTTGCATATTTTCTCACTCATCAAAACAGAAAAGAGCCTGAATATTGACAATAAATATAATGACTTTTGCTACTTCAATCAAAGTTTTTCAAAACATAACTGCTAATATTTACCATAATAAAGGCGATCTTTGGGACAGATCAAATATAAGCAATTTGCTTTACATTTAGGCACACCTTAGCCTCAGAATATTTAAATTCTGAAAAACTGTATTGAGTGGTGATTTTTTTAGTGCACGGCTCTGGTTGGGTGGATAGCTAGTCATCCGCTTTTTGGCCAGAAATGCATTCATGGGCAGAAGTCCCTTTGTAATGACCCTGCCTGCGTGTTTTTAGGTTGTACCAAGCTTTAAAAAGCTCTAGAAAATTTTGATTAACGCCTTTCCGCACATAGAGATAAGGACGTAACACTGAATTAAATCCTTCAATCGCACTGGATACCCGATAACGATTTTCGAGTAAACCTTTAATGCGATCAAGTAATTCATCCAGCTTGTCACCCAACTCTTGCTGCAGATTATGAAAAAGCGCCTGAAAGAATTGGTATTTTTTTTGATAGTGTCGAATGTGTTTCTGCTTTTTCA
>JAIVER010000400.1 GCA_023864145.1 Thiohalomonas sp.
TTTCATGGGCTGTGAGAGTAATTTGCGTCATTGGATAATTTTGATCTTCTTCTCTATAAAAATCAAGCATTTTCATAGGTCATGGGTATAACTACTCTTAGTGGATGAGACCAATCCGTTGCACGCATATTGGTTGCCCAGGTGCCTAAGGCAATAATCAGTAATATGAGTAATAGAATAAAAATTCTAAGATGTTTATGCATCAGGCAATATCCAATGAACGCTTACTGTAATCAGGCTTTTTTGCTGTTGATATCAACTATTTTGGTCACCACCATATCAGATGTCACATTGAGTGAGGTTCTGGCCATATCTAAAATTCTGTCCACGGCGACAATTAATGCCAGATACTCTACTGATAAACCGATTTCATTGAGGATCACTACCATCATAACTAATGATGCACTGGGCAGTGCTGCTACACCCACACTTAATGCTACGACAGTGATCCCTAATAATACCTGATCACCAAAGCCTAAAACAAAGCCTGATAAATTGGCGATATACATTACGGCAATGGTTAAGTAGGCTGCTGTGCCATCCATAGAGAGCGTTGCTCCTAAAGGCAGTACAAAGGCTGCACTTTCTTTTTTTACACCGCCTTTTTCCTGAGCCACTTTTATACTGACAGGTAATGTAGCTGCACTGGATGCAGTAGAAAATGCCATTAACGGTACTTCACGTATCGCTTTTAAATACTGATAAGGATTAATTTTGCCAAATACAGATAATATGAAAGGCAGTGTGAGCAGGCCGTGAATCAATAAAACCAATAATACAACCAATATGTATTTCCACAGGCCGATAATAAGATCAATGCCTTGTTCCGCAACGACATAACTGATCAGACTAAAGACGCCAATAGGTGTTAATTTAATGATCCAGTCAGCAATTTTTAACATGGCATTAGTGAATGCTGTGGTCAAATCTAATAATAAAGTATGTTCTTTTTTATCAAGAAACAGGGTAGCGATACCGAGTAAAACAGCAAAAATAATGACTTTCATTAGATCGCCAGTTGCCAAAGCCTTAAAAATATTGGTGGGAATAAAACTGAGAAAGATGCTTCCAACAGAAAACTCGCCGACTTCTGAGGCCTTTTTATATTCAAGTCCCTGTGCTGAAACAACCTCACCAATATCAAATATGTTCATTGCGATAATCGCTAGCAGAACAGAAAGTGCTGTGGTCATTATATATAATAGTAAGGTTTTAATAGCAATGTCTTTTAATTGTTCTAATGTTCCCAGCCCGGACACAGCGGCAAAAATCGAAGCAAAAACCAGAGGAACGACCAACATTTTTAAAAGATTGACAAAGGCAGTACCAATGACTTTTTGTTGTAAGGCAATTTCCGGCAGGATAATACCAAATGCAATCCCCAGAACAAAACCCAGCATAACCAGTTTGTTTATCGTTGAATGCCTTTTAATGAATTGATACATCTTTTTATGTGCTCCTTAGAACAGGACAATCCTGTTGAAATGTTATTATTTATCTTTATTAATGATATCTTCAAGAATATCAACGGCATCTTTTACAAATCCCGGACATTTTGTTTTCGTCAGGCCTTGATCCTTTGCCTGTTGGAATGCTTCTGCGGTACTATAGCCAATCAACTTGAAAATGCAGGATTGAACACTTGGAAATTATCATTAATTCGAGAATCTAATGATTTTTCAATGCTCGGTAAAATTTCATCAAAAAACTCATTAATTTTCTGTCGA
>JAIVER010000401.1 GCA_023864145.1 Thiohalomonas sp.
TAGAGCTGATTTTTCATGGGCTGTGAGAGTAATTTGCGTCATTGGATAATTTTGATCTTCTTCTCTATGAAAATCAAGCATTTTCATAGGTTATGGGTATAAAACCCCTTTGCTGTCAACCTTTCTATCATTCCCGAGGAGACAGAAAGATGAATGGGCTAATGTTTTAATTAGTCGTATTAGTAGTTTTATTGATAATACGGCAACAACCTGGATGATTCAAATTTCTGAAAAACAAACAGCAGCAGTGATCTATTTTCTTAAAGAAGGTAAGATTACTGTCCAGGAGATTTCAAGTCATCCAAGAAACAGGGATAAATTACTTAATTGTGTTGTCTTACTAGTGCATCGCAAGAAAAATGAAGTATTATTGCGCCGACATGAAATGTCAGATGTGAGAGAAGCTTTTTTTAAGTATAACAATTTTTTATTACCTGAGTAATGATTTTGAAATACAAGAAGATGAGCAATTATTAATTTGTGGTGATAAAGAAAGTATGCATCTCATGTGCTGGAATGTAAGTAATATTAATGTCTATAATTACATTCATTCAGGATATGAATTGCCTGGAGGATACTTATGGCGCTGGATTTATGGCAATATGAGCTAATAATGAGTGACAGCTTCTGATGCGAATATTAAATGAATAATGCTCACTATTTTGGAACACTTACTTTAGAATGCTTTTAATGTTAATACAATCTCTGCAGCAAGGTATAAAAAATGTTATCATCAATAGTTAATAACTTATTGGTGTTATTTCTTTTGTTATTAATGGCAATGCCGATATATGCCGGGAATCATTATCTTTTTCCCAGTGATATTATCGATCAGTCGGAGCAGGTTCAATATGATGTTGAGCGTGAAAATCGATATAAAAATCAGCGCAATTGGCACTATCCTAACGAGTTAAGGACATTTGAAAAAAACATTTATCAACCTGAACCTGATCAGTATATAACAAGTGATGCTCAGTCCTTATATCAGACTGAACATGCTAAACAATACCAGAATAGAAATAGAACATCCTGGTATGAACAATCAGATCATTATAAATATGATGACTTTAATTCAAATATTCTTCCATATGCACAAATACGCCAGCCTGTATATTATACAATGAATGATTTTAACAGGGAGGCAAAATATCCCAAAGAAAATTACCCTAAACAGTTTAGCAATGAGCAATCCAGGAATATAAGACCACCAGCCAATGCAAATAAAGTGCAACAACGACAATTTATCAGATCTTTTCGCAAACCGGTTTATGCCAGTGATTTTGACGCTGATGGATATATAACGAATAAGCGCTCAGCTAATATGAATCCATATCATATTCCTTCATATAATTCAACAGCAAATTATGGCTGGAGGAATGATAATGGTAAACAACAAGTACGAGTTCAATATGTGCCCGTACCCGTTTATAATGTAGCGGGTACATTGCCAGGAACAATCCCAGGTATTGTGACGCCAGCTAATATGGTTCCAGGTTATAGTCATTTTAGCCCCAACTACGACCATGCAAATAAAAAAGGTAAAAATGATAAAGGGATTTATGATGTGATGGGTTCACAATACAATCCTTTTTCAGGGTTAAATATTTTTACTGGAGGTTCAAATCCGTTTGACAGCTTCTATACCCATGACCTATGAAAATGCTTGATTTTCATAGAGAAGAAGATCAAAATTATCCAATGACGCAAATTACTCTCACAGCCCATG
>JAIVER010000402.1 GCA_023864145.1 Thiohalomonas sp.
TCATTTTTTTCACAATCCTAAAGAGTTTCGACAGAAAATTAATGAGTTTTTTGATGAAATTTTACCGAGCATTGGAGAATCATTAGATTCTCGAATTAATGATAATTTCCAAGTGTTCGATCCTGCATTTTCAAGTTGATTGGGTATAGTTGCTTTTTTGCTGCGGATTCAATCAGTTCAAGGGAGATATTATATCTGAATTGTTGCCATCCAACTTAACAGAAGAGTCAAGCGTACTTAAGCTGACATCAGGTATTTTTAAAAGATAGCTGTCAACAAGAGCATTTTTACGACTCATTGCTAAATATTGATTCGCTTTTTTCCATTGTAATTGATTCTCTGCAGTCTTTTTACTGTCCTCGTTAGAGACTATTAATGCCAGATTATATTGAGCACGAGCTGCCCCTTCTTTAGCCAATGGCTGCCAGGACTTTTTGGCCTGAGCATAATTTTTCTGTGCAAAAGACTGCATCCCCTGCTCAAAAGTCCCTGCACTTACAGTATGCCCGCTGACACTTAACAAAAAAAACAAAAGATAATTTCTCATAATATTGATTTTAAATTCCCCTGAGCCAGTCAATATGAGTTATGTTAATCACAAGAAAAGCTGATACGTTATTGATAATATTCAGTTTTTAATGAGCTTTCCAGCACATCTTATTAAAAATAAATTCAGTTGCCTTTTTTCATCTATCTGTAGCATATGCTTATTGGGATAAACATTGGCCGATTGAATTGGACTTTTACCTTGATAACCAATGACTTCAACTAAACATGCGTCATGACAAATACGCAATTCCATATCAATTGCCGATAACTGGGTCATTGTTTTTAAGTGAGAACTTAGCTGTGTTTGTAGTGATTGCTTTAGAGAAATAAGAGTTGTATATTTGTATTGTTGCAGAATACGCAGCATTATTCTTGATGCTGAAAGGAGAAGATCATCTTTAACCTGTAGTTCAGATATTTCCGGAGCCAGCTTTAAAAGGCGGCGATAGTTAGCCTCATCTCATACAGTCCTGTGGGAGTGGTCGTCTGGTGATTTGATTTATTAATAGTGTGTGTCATAACTTCTTTATACTAGTTTTTCTAGACTGGCAATTGAAGGTCAATTAATCATTTATTTGAGCTCGTAAGCGCAACTGGGCCTGACTTAATAATTGACTGATTCGTGATTCGCTAACTTCCATCAATAGCCCAACTTCTTTTAAATTCATTTCTGTATCATAGTAAAGCGACATAACCATTCTTTCACGTTCAGGTAATCCCGCAATAACCTGTGATAAACGCTGATGAAACTCATCTTCCAGGATTTTATCCACTACATTTTATCCTCGATCTTCAAAAATTCCCAAACTTTGTGTATCATCAGTTCCCAAATCATCAAACCTCAGCATTCGACAAGCACTAGCATCTTTTAAAATCTGATAGTACTCACTCATACTAATACCCATTTCCTGAGCCACTTCAACATCACGTGCATCACGTCCCGTCCTGAGCTCAATTTCCTGTATGGTAACCGACAGATCCCGTGCTTTTTTATGCACTGATTTAGGTGCCCAGTGACTACGCCTGAGTTCATCCAGAATCGCACCACGGATACGAATGGTCGCATATAGCCATGACCTATGAAAATGCTTGATTTTCATAGAGAAGAAGATCAAAATTATCCAATGACGCAAATTACTCTCACAGCCCATGAAA
>JAIVER010000403.1 GCA_023864145.1 Thiohalomonas sp.
CTAAAGAGTTTCGACAGAAAATTAATGAGTTTTTTGATGAAATTTTACCGAGCATTGGAGAATCATTAGATTCTCGAATTAATGATAATTTTCAAGTGTTCGATCCTGCATTTTCAAGTTGATTGGGTATAATCCTTAATTTTTTGTAAACTTTAGTAAGCAATATGCCTTTTAAAAACACTTCCGACTGGCTCGATTACGATAAAAATCATCTCTGGCATCCTTATACCAGCATGAGCGATCCGCTGCCGTGTTATCCTGTTGAGTCTGCTCAGGGTGTACGCATAAAGTTGGCTGATGGTCGTGAATTAATTGATGGGATGTCATCCTGGTGGGCGGCTATTCATGGTTATAACCATCCGCTATTAAATGCCGCCCTTGAGCAGCAAATTCAGTCAATGTCGCATATTATGTTCGGCGGCCTGACGCATCTCCCTGCAGTGACGCTGGCAAAAAAACTGGTTGATTTAACGGCTGAACCATTACAGCATGTCTTTCTTGCTGATTCCGGTTCAGTCGCTGTGGAAGTTGCCATCAAAATAGCAATTCAATATTGGTATGCTCAAGGACAGAAAAATAAGCAAAAATTATTAACGGTACGTAATGGCTATCATGGTGATACTTTGGGCTGCATGTCTGTTTGTGATCATGTTAATGGTATGCATAGTCTCTTCCAGGGAATGCTGCCGGAACAATTTTTTGCTCCTCAGCCGGAATGTTTTGCTGATGGCACGACCAATATTGATGTCTTAGAAAAACAATTGTTTCAGCATCAGTCAGAAATTGCCGCAGTGATTATTGAGCCTATAGTGCAAGGGGCGGGCGGCATGCATATTTATTGTCCGCAATATTTGCAGCAGCTGAGGTTATTATGTGATAAGTATGGTGTGCTGCTTATTCTGGATGAAATTGCCACAGGCTTTGCACGGACAGGCACCATGTTTGCCTATGAACATGCAGGTATAGTGCCTGATATTCTCTGTGTGGGCAAAGCATTAACCGGTGGTTATATGACCTTAGCTGCTACTATAACAAGTACTGAAGTGGTGCAGGGGATCAGTGCCGACGGCTCTGGTGTTTTGATGCATGGCCCAACCTTTATGGCCAATCCATTAGCCTGTCAAGTGGCCAATGCCAGTATTGATTTGTTACTAGCTTCACCATGGAAACATCGAATAGAGGAAATAGAAGCTCAATTAAAAGCTGAGTTATCGTCCTGTCAGCAATACCCTATGGTGAAAGACGTTCGTGTAAAAGGCGCTATCGGTGTCGTAGAGTTACATGAAAATGTTGATATGGAAACCATGCAGGCTGACTTTGTTGCCCAGGGTGTCTGGATCAGACCCTTTAATAAACTGGTCTATATTATGCCGCACTATATCATTGATAAAAACGATCTCAGCAAACTTACCTCATCAATCCAGCACATCCTGAAACCCTTAACGCTTAAGGCTAATTAAATACTACTGCCTTTTCAATGGTGTTCACCGGTACAAAATAGGTAATATTGCCTGAACGTAAGCGGGTAACAACTTCATATATTCTAGGATTATTTGTTTTTATTGTTCCTCTGAAGTGCTTGCTGGCTTTGGTTTCAATTTTTACTCTATACCCATGACCTATGAAAATGCTTGATTTTTATAGAGAAGAAGATCAAAATTATCCAATGACGCAAATTACTCTCACAGCCCATGAA
>JAIVER010000404.1 GCA_023864145.1 Thiohalomonas sp.
CTAAATTATGCCGGTAGCTGACAACAACATGATCCGCATTAGAGATCTGCATTTCTCCCGTGGTCATTCCAAAATTTTTAATGGTATTGATATTGATATCCCTAAAGGGAAAATTACAGCGATTATGGGCCCCAGCGGGACAGGGAAAACAACTCTGCTCAAGTTAATTGGCGGTCAACTTAAGCCCCAGCAAGGCACTATACTTTTTCATGGTGAGAATATTCCTGCCATGAAGACAAAAAAACTGTATGAAGTCAGAAAAAAAATGGGTATGTTGTTCCAAAGCGGTGCTCTGTTGACAGATATGAATGTTTTTGACAATATTGCTTTTCCTTTGCGTGAGCACACCGAGCTGCCTGAAGTCATGATTCGAGATTTGGTTTTAATGAAATTACAGGCTGTTGGACTTCGAGGTGCACGAGACTTAAATCCCACTCAATTATCAGGTGGTATGGCTCGCCGGGTCGCTTTTGCCCGGGCTATTGTTCTTGATCCTGAAATGATCATGTTTGATGAACCGTTTACCGGACAGGATCCTATTTCAATGGGGGTATTGCTGCAGTTAATACGTTCTATAAATGAAGATCTGGAATTAACCAGTGTCATTGTATCCCACGACATTGAAGAAACAATGGCAATTGCTGATAAAGTTTATATAATTTCTCAGGGTAAAACAATGGGCTATGGTAGTCCGCAAGAAATGAATCAATCAGATTCCCCCTGGATTAGTCAATTTGTCCATGGTGAAGCGGATGGTCCTGTTCATTTTCACTACCCGGCACCTTCATATCAAGATGATATATTAGCTGGCAAATACCTTGATTAATAATTTCTATTTAATGCATATTATGTGTCATCAATCGATGTTTTTTATGTGCTATAAAATAGAGCAAGATAATAAAAATGTTTGACTGGTTCGCACAACTTGGCAGAAGTGCCATTGATTTTTTTGCCCGGCTTGGCAGTGAAGTTTTATTATTTTTACAGACAATAGCAGCGTTTAAAGCGTTAGTTTTTCGCCCTGCTCTTATTATTCAGCAGCTGTTTTCGATTGGCGTTCGCTCTATGCTGATTATTATTGTCTCCGGCTTTTTTGTCGGCATGGTATTGGGATTACAGGGTTATAATACTTTAATTGATTTTGGTGCCGAAGAATCCTTAGGTGTTATGGTGGCATTATCATTGGTGCGTGAATTAGGGCCGGTTGTCACTGCTTTACTTTATGCCGGTCGTGCCGGCTCTGCTTTAACGGCTGAAATTGGTCTGATGAAAGCAACTGAACAATTATCAGGCCTGGAAATGATGGCTGTTAACCCGGTAGAGCGGATTCTGGCACCTAGATTACTGGCCGGTATTATCAGTATGCCGCTGCTTGCAGCAATGTTTAGTGCTCTCGGTGTCTTTGGTGGATATTTGGTGGGTGTGGATTTGCTGGGCGTTGATAGCGGAGCGTACTGGTCTCAGATGCAGGCACGAGTCGATTTTGATCAGGATATTGTTCAGGGCGTGATCAAGAGTGTGGTTTTTGGTGTAGTGACTACATGGATTGCCGTTTATGAAGGTTATACCTGTTTACCCACATCAGAAGGTGTGAGTCGTTCAACTACCCGTACCGTTGTCTATTCTGCATTGGCTGTATTGGGACTGGACTTCTTATTAACAGCATTAATGCTGTAGTAATATATA
>JAIVER010000405.1 GCA_023864145.1 Thiohalomonas sp.
TATACCGATGACCTATGAAAATCAAGCATTTTCATAGGTCATCGGTATAGTTCACATTTTGAGGATTTATGTATGTATTACTACTTGTTAATAGTCTTAAATTTGTTATTGTGCATACAAGAATTAAATTTGGATGAGGTAAGAAGGATCTAAATTTGGAGAAATTGATCGATGGACTGATCGCAAGCAGGGCTTTAATTTAAAGCAGCTTGGTACGGAGGTAACGAGGCGGTGAGGTTTAAAATCTTACCGCCTTTTTTATATCTCCCTTACTTTAGACAAAAAGCAGGCGCTGCTAAATAAATAGACGTTCTAAACGCTGCATTGCTTCTTGTAAGTTCTCCATACTGGTTGCAAATGATATACGCATATAACCAGGTGCGCCAAAAGCAGAGCCGGGAACTAAGGCAACTTCAGCTTTGCTGAGAATATAATCGGCCAGTTCAACATCATTATTGATCCCCTCTGTCTGCTCAATAATCGTCTGCATATCGACAAAGGTATAAAATGCACCCTGAGATGGCAATGCCTGCATGGCTGGAATGGCATTCACTGCAGCAACAACATAATCATGTCTTTCTTTAAATGCTTTTAACATGATCTGAATACAACTTTGATCACCATTCAATGCTTCTAAAGTGGCAGCCTGAGAAATTGAACAGGGGTTTGATGTACTTTGTGACTGAATTTTAGTCATGGCAGCGATAAGAACGGCTGGAGCTGCGGCATAACCAATACGCCAGCCAGTCATAGAGTAGGCTTTACTGACGCCATTCATTGTCAATGTCTGAGCATACAATTCCGGACAAACCTCAGCAATAGTGCAAAAAGGTTCATCTGCCCAGACAATATGTTCATACATATCATCACTGGCAATAAGAATATCAGGATACTCTATGAGTACTTCACCTATGGCTTTTAAATCGGCATGGGTATAAGCAACACCTGTTGGATTTGAAGGGGTATTTAAAACAACCAGACGGGTTTTATCAGTAATAGCGGCTTTTAACTGAGCTGGTGATATTTTAAAACCTTGTTCAATTCCAGTGCTGAGAATAACCGGCTGACCACCTGCTAATATCACTATATCAGGATAAGATACCCAATAAGGTGCTGGAATGATGACTTCATCACCATCATTTAAAAAAGCCTGACATAAATTATAAAAGCTTTGCTTGCCGCCACTGGAGACTAGCACTTGATCCGGGGTATAGGTTAGAGAATTATCACGTTTGAATTTATCACAAATTGCTTGTTTTAATTCTGGTGTACCGCCCACTGCAGTATATTTTGTAAAGCCGTCATTGATTGCTTTAATGGCTGCATTTTTAATATGCTCGGGGGTATCGAAGTCAGGTTCGCCTGCTCCTAAACCGATAATAGGCTTACCTTCAGCTTTTAGTGCCTTAGCCCTAGCAGTAATGACCAGTGTTGCAGAAGGTTTAATTGCCTGCACTCGATCAGACAATATAATATTAGATTTGTGTATACCCAAGTGAAGTGCCTCTAGCGTAAAATAGTGCCTACAGCGTAAATTAAAGGAATTCAGGTTCAAAAACTGCCATAATTCTAGCACATAGTGTATTGGAAAGGCATATATACCCATGACCTATGAAAATGCTTGATTTTCATAGAGAAGAAGATCAAAATTATCCAATGACGCAAATTACTCTCACAGCCCAT
>JAIVER010000406.1 GCA_023864145.1 Thiohalomonas sp.
CATGGGCTGTGAGAGTAATTTGCGTCATTGGATAATTTTGATCTTCTTCTCTATGAAAATCAAGCATTTTCATAGGTCATGGGTATAAATCATCAATCGCGGGCATTTCTGCTCTTTCTGAGAAAGTATCAGGGATTATTGTGGCTTGCTCAAAACTGCCATTATGCAAGTTAATGGGTGCCAGACTTGTTTTGGTGAATCGTCCAGGGCAGATATTTTTTAAACTTTTTTTAACAGAAAATGAACTACCATCCTGTATCAACACTTTTCTAAACTGTGATAAATGATGATTGTTGTACCGCAGTACATCATTTATCCAACAACTAAAAACCTTGTTGGCAACTGCTTTCATTAACTCAGCCAATGCCTCTTTGGATAGCTGATTATGAAATGGTTTGTATTTTACGCTTTGTCCGGTCAGGTGATTAAAATACCTGAGTATATCGGATAAGTACCGCGTGTCTTTTTCTTCAAGCACACAAATCATGGCTATAACCAATTGAAATGCCGTCACATTCCTTTGTCTTTGAGTAAACCCTGTTTCTTTACCCAACCGATTTAATTTCTTTTCGCTTAAGACTTGTTTCAGTTTTTTGATGATTATGGTAATGTTCATTTGAAGGTTTCTTGTAATGAAATAGAGGTGTGGTAACTCCTATTTGATCATCAATTGAGCTTCATTTCAACTTTTTAAGATCTTACCTATGATTAGCCGCTAATTTACGCCGGGCTTTTTCTGGGATTGTGGCTGGCAATGTTAAGGAAGAAGGCATTATTGCTATTGAAAAGTACGGTAAATTTGAAATCAGTGGTGATGAAGAGATTCTGTCACCATTAGATGATCTGCTTGCCAGCTTTCTCGAGCAACAGCGCATGAAACTCCCTGGCAGTCAGTATACCCCCCTGCTATGAAATTATAAAATAATCATTTAAGCAGCTATAAAAGCGGCCTGACTTGTTCAGTAGTAACAGGTTGCGCTAAAACATAATCTGCATGATAACAATCACCATAGTGACCCGCCAGTTTACTGACAAATTCATACTCTCTTTTACTGACAAGAATGATAATTTTAGGCTGATAATCAGGATATTTTTGCAGTGTGATTAAAAGTGAATCCAGATTACAAATATGATTACTACTATAATTAGTACCGAAGGCATAAAAAAATTCAGCCACAATAACATCCGGCTTATGTTTTTTTAATGCATTCATTGCCTTTCTAAGCGATTTAAACTGTAGTTCTTCATAACCTATTTCATTATATAAGTCCGATAATTTAGGGTGTGTAGGTGCTTCAATGACAGAAAAAACAATGGGTTTTGACAATTGTGTTCCTTAAAATTTAACTAGTGCCCATCCGGAAATAGCTGTTTCTTTTCTTCCCCCTTTTTCAAAGGGGGACAGGGGGGTTAAGTTATTGATTTGCAAGCCCCTCAATCCCCCTTCTACCAAAAGTAGGCGCCCTGTACTGGTCAAGTCCAACCTGACACTTTTTTTAGAGAATTTTCATAGTTAATTGGTGACTGATCACCATTCGCTGTATGCAGCCTTTCAAGGTTGTAATACCTCGTGTAAACTGCGACATCTTTCTTCATATACCCAATCAACTTGAAAATGCAGGATCGAACACTTGGAAATTATCATTAATTCGAGAATCTAATGATTTTCCAATGCTCGGTAA
>JAIVER010000407.1 GCA_023864145.1 Thiohalomonas sp.
CTTGACTCATTTGAGTCACTGAAGCATGTAACCCTTGGTTTGCCAATACCTTTGCGCTAAACTCTATTTTCTGGGAAGTCGTTAAATCAGTCTTGTGCAAGCCTGTCACGGGTATTGCTCCTGGATAAATTGTCTGCTAACAATATTATCTCAGAACACGGGTTTGATTACTTCCTTTTTTATTGCTGAGCTCAGAAAACTGTAAAGCGGGGTTGAGCTGTCCCATTGTTTTGATCTTTTCTGTAGGCAGGTTCAATTCACCATCAATTTGAGCAGAGAATTTATCATCCATAGAAATACTTTCCTTTTAAAATAGTGCTATTTAGAATAGCTCTTATTAATAAATTGTATAAAGGACATCATTGTGGGAAATACACTACAAGATCAGTTGCTTAAAGCAGGATTAATTGATAAAAATAAAGCCAATCGTGCCAAAAGCATGAGACACAAGAAGATGAAGCATCAGCGCAGCAATAATCAGCTTATTGTTGATGAAGCTAAGTTGCTGGCAGAAAAATCCATTCAGGAAAAATCACAACGTGATCGTGAATTAAACCGTCAGCGTAATGAAAAAGCGCAGAAAAAATCGATTATTGCTCAAATCAAACAATTGATCCATGTGAATAAGGTGAGTATGGGCAATGGTGATGATCTAGCCTATAATTTTGAGGATAATAAAAACATTAAACGTGTTTATGTCACTCAGGATAGTCATGATGCTATTGCTCTTGGCAAACTGGCCATTGTGAAAATAGAAGGGCAGTATGAAATTGTTCCTGGACCCGTTGCAGACAAAATAAAATTACGTGATGAAAGCTATATTATTTTGCGTAATGATCCATCACAAAAAGATGAAGAAAGTGATGATTTTTATGCTGATTATGAAATTCCGGATGATTTAATGTGGTAATAATTTTTAATTATAATATTGAATCGGGATAGATCAAATATAAATAATTTGCTTTACATTTAGGCACACCTCAACCTCAGAATATTTAAATTCTGAAAAACTGTATTGAGTGGTAATTTTTTTAGTGCACGGCTCTGCTTGCTGGATACCCAGTCATCCACTTTTTGGCCAGAAATGCATTCATGGGCAGAAGTCCCTTTGTAACGACCCTTCCTGCGTGTTTTTAGGTTGTACCAAGCTTTAAAAAGCTCTAGAAAATTCTGATTAACGCCTTTTCGCACATAGAGATAAGGACGTAACACTGAATTAAATCCTTCAATCGCACTGGATGCCCGATAACGATTTTCGAGTAAACCTTTAATGCGATCAAGTAATTCATCCAGGTTGTCAGCCAACTCTTGCTGCAGATTATGAAAAAGCGCCTGAAAGAATTGGTATTTTTTTTGATAGTGTCGAATGTGTTTCTGCTTTTTCAATTCATCAAGCAGACGTAACAACAAACAACTTCGGCTGACCTGAACCCTGTGCGTATTCCGGCGAACGTGAACACCTATTCCGGTTTTATCTGAACACCTGAACATCTGACGTATCACTCGTCCGATATTCTATACCCAATCAACTTGAAAATGCAGGATCGAACACTTGGAAATTATCATTAATTTGAGGATCTAATGATTTTCCAATGCTCGGTAAAATTTCATCAAAAAACTCATTAATTTTCTGTCGAAACTCTTTTTTTTGTGAAAAAAATGATTAT
>JAIVER010000408.1 GCA_023864145.1 Thiohalomonas sp.
TTTGATGACATTTTACCGAGCATTGGAAAATCATTAGATTCTCGAATTAATGATAATTTCCAAGTGTTCGATCCTGCATTTTCAAGTTGATGGGGTATAGATATTTATAACTTATTTGATAAAAAGCACATAGCGTGCCACTGTTATATTATTGTGTTTTTCATATGGTTAGAGTATGTTTTTATGGGTTCAAGGTTGGCTTTGCACCACAATGGAAATAAATGAAGTAGTGCACAATTTTGGTGCACTAAAGTTGTACATAATTGAATGAGTCAGTTATTGGGTTATAATTGAAAAAATGATAGACTAGTAAACTTACCCGTAATCACATCTCGATTTAACTTTTTAGAGAATACAAATGAATAAACAGTTTTTTGATGATTTAGCGAACAAAATCAGCAGCACATTGCCTCCTGTTCCAGGCAATATCAAAAGTGAGCTTGAGCAATCAATACGAAATATTTTGCATAATGCTTTTGATAAAATGGATTTAGTGACTCGTGAAGATTTTGAGATACAGGCAGCTGTATTACAAAAAACAAGAATAAAATTAGAGTTGCTGGAAAAAAAGTTAACGGCATTTGAAGAAAAATTAGATATAAAATAGCACTTTTTATTATCAAATGATGTACAAAGTTGAAGGTCGGGCTAAGTATGCTATATGCTAATAGTTAATATATGATTTTAAAAAACAATTACTTATATACCCATGACCTATGAAAATCAAGCATTTTTATAGGTCATGGGTATATAAAGACTCAAAAAGAGACTCTGGAAAAAATTGAACAATTTGAAGTGGCCGAAAAATTGATCATTGAACCTAAAAAAATCAGTTAACCCTGCCAGCAAGCAAAATTTAGCATAAACAACCTAAAAGTCTGACTCATTATGTTCTATGAAGGAGCTGGCAGTCCCAGATAATTATCAGAGCCCAGATTAACCTTAAATTTCTCCATTGCCTTTGCCAAAATAAGGCTCCAGCACTCATTGTAATTTAACTGCGTCGCAGTTGTTTTAAGCTCATCAAAAAAGTCGACAAGTCGGATGTATGCTGATTTTAATGTCGTAATATCACCATGAGTGCTGCTAATAACCATCTTCTTTTGACGACCATGTTCAGTCAATCTGCCAATGCTACTGAGCAATAATGGACGACTGGTAATTGCCTCATGGTGTTTGTGTGGAATGGCTAATCGAACAAATAAATTCCACCAGTTACATATCAATGCAATCATTCGAGCCATGAATTGACAGCTCTTTATTTTATGGGTGGTATAACCTCCCCAACCCCATTGATTTTTTAATTCATCAAAATTATTTTCACAATCAGCACGGTCTCGATAGTGTTGAAAAATAGTGACAATATCATCTTCTAAATCAGTCACCAAAACAGAGTATTCATAAGCTCGGATATCTTCAGGGCCATCGACTAATGCAAGCTGCTGTTGCAGTTGATTTTGAGTTTCAAAACCAATGATGTTATCAGTGGATAAACGTCGTCTGACAATAACTACTCCCGCTCTTTCTCCCAACCTTTCAATTGAAGTTGATCTTCTTTACCTTCCCATTCTTTGTTAACTAAAGTTTAGAGTTTCACATTCCTCAAAAGAGGAAAAAAATTTAAAAATATAACAGTTGACAAAAAAAAGGCGGTATCGTTGCCGC
>JAIVER010000409.1 GCA_023864145.1 Thiohalomonas sp.
TCATGGGCTGTGAGAGTAATTTGCGTCATTGGATAATTTTGAGCTTCTTCTCTATGAAAATCAAGCATTTTCATAGGTCATGGGTATATTCTTCAAAATCATAACCGACATCAATTTCACCAACGACTTCTTCGAATACATCCTCCATCGTCAGGATGCCTATAGCAGAACCATATTCATCAACCACAACTGCCATATGATCATCTCTGGCCTATAATTGCGGCAGTGCCTGATCAATTGTTTGCTTGGGTGACAAATATAATGTCGGACTGATGTAATCAGTTATAGGTTTATTTTCAAGATCCATTTCCATTAAATCCCAGGTACTCAGTGTTAACATACCTTTTACATTCGTAATATTACCATGATAAACCGGTAAGCGGTTAAAACCATGTTTAATCACTATTCGAATGCCTTCTTTCATATCCCGAGTTTTATTAAAACCAAGCACATCAGCTAAATGTATCATTGCTTCACCCACTGTAGTGTCGGCAAAACGGATAATGCGACGTATACGCTTACGGTCTATAGTTGATTGATCACTGGCAGACTCAGAAAGATCCAGCAAAACTCGAATTTCTTCCCGGGTGATGAACATATTCTGCGGCGTTTCGCCGCCGCCAACAATTTTACTGGCAAAGCGAGCAACACTACCCAAAATTATAATCAACGGATAAAAAACGTAAGAGAAAAATTCTAAAATATAAATTAAAAAGGGAACCAGAGTATCAGCTTTTTGCTGAAACAGACTCTTGGGAAGTACCTCACCAAAAATAAGTAGTATAGCAGTAAGAACTAAAATAAAAATAAAATCACCTGATGAACCAAACAGTTCAATAAAAACAAGAGTTCCAAGTGTCGAAATAATAACTGTAGCAAGGTTTGTACCAACTAATGTAGTCCCCAGTATTACATTAGGTTTTTTAAATGAATTTAAGACTAGCCTGGCACCTTTATTTCCCATTTTTGCCTTATGACGTAGTTTAAGCTTATCTGAATTCACCATGGCAATTTCAGAGCCCGAAAAAAAACCTTTCAGGATAAGAAAAAAAAGAATGATGAATAGTTCAGCAGTCCAATCCATTATTTCTCCTCCTCTTTCACTTTATGGTATTTTTCAGTTATTTGATTTGTTTGCTCAGTTTCTGACAACTTATTTTTAATGTCCCTGTTGACGGCACTGCTATCATCTTCTGATTCAGTAACTTCTTGAGCTGTTGTTGAAGCTTCATTTTCCATTTCATTTGATTGTTGCGATGATTTACTACAAGATAATTTACATACCCGAATTTTACTGACCCGTAGTCCTTTCACTTCTTTAACAGTAAATTTATAACCTTCATATTCTATAGAATCATTAATTGCCGGTAAACAATCAAATAAACGAAAGGCAAAACCACCGATGGTGGTCATGACCGGATCTTCAATATCAAAATTTGTTAAGTTATATACCCATGACCTATGAAAATGCTTGATTTTCATAGAGAAAAAGATCTTTATTATCCAATGACGCAAATTACTCTCACAGCCCATGAAAAATCAGCTCTAGAAATGCAACATAAGCATTCTAGAAATGCAACATAAGCATTCTAGAAATGGAAAAGAACAAGATAGAATCAAAGCCATCCTACTTTGCTCTGAAGGCTGGAAGGTTCCC
>JAIVER010000410.1:0-195 GCA_023864145.1 Thiohalomonas sp.
CTGGCTGGATAAGAATAGGAACGGATAAACCAATCAAAACCACAGGAAGCAGGAGACGACTGAACATTGTTGGTGCTATCCAATTGGGTCAATTAGCGAACGCGTTCAGTTCACAATATGATACGGTCAATGCAGTCTCCATGATGGATTTTATTGAATCACTTCGTTGGAAAAGCAGCAATACTGGCACGATAC
>JAIVER010000410.1:205-1653 GCA_023864145.1 Thiohalomonas sp.
ATGAAATTTTACCGAGCATTGGAAAATCATTAGATTCTCGAATTAATGATAATTTCCAAGTGTTCGATCCTGCATTTTCAAGTTGATTGGATATAGTTGCTTGAGTAAGAAAGTGTAATAATGGTTTTAAATTCATTTGAGAATTGTCCTTAATAGAAATAAATGCGTGAATAAAATAATTGTTCTAAGGTAACACTTTTTTGAAAGGTTTTACGATGACTTTGTCATAAACCCCGGCTTTGATATAAGGATCTTCATCGGCCCAGTTTTGAGCATCGAGCTGGTTATCAAATTCAGCTACAACTAATGAGCCTGTGAAGCCTGCATCACCGGGGTCGTTACTATCAACTGCTGGATGAGGGCCGGCAAGGATTAATGAGCTTCGTTTTTAAGTGTTTCCAAACAGGCAAGATGAACGGGACGTGCTTGCAGATGTTGATTTAACGTATTTTCAATATTGGTAGTAATAATAGCGTAAAGCATTAAATTTTTTCCTTGTTTTCAACTTGTTCTTTAGTTGTTTCTGCAACGAGATCGTCAACCAAAATATGACGTTGTAAATAAAATATCTGAAAAATCATAAAGGCAAATGTTAGCCCCAGCATGCCGTACATTTTAAAATCAACCCATATTGCCTGACGAGCTTCAGCGGTCAGTTCTGCACCGTAATAAAAAGCCACATATAAATTAAGCAGTCCGCAAAACATAAAGAAAGCAACCCAGATTATATTAAGTCGAACCCAGATAGATTCAGGTAATTGAATGGCTTCGTCCAATTGGCGCTGGATTATATTTTTTTTGCCTACAAATTGACTGCCTAATAAGAGCAGGCCAAAGATCCAATTGATGACGGTGACTTTCCATTTAATAAAAGTGTCATCTTGAAAGAGTAAGGTTAGAGCGCCAAAAAATAAAATTACCACCAGATTAATAATATGTTGCTTTTCTAATTTTTTATGCATGAACCATTGGATGGCTGAGTGGATTAATGTGGCAATAATGGCAGCAGTGGTTGCTGCATAGATGTCATTATCAGTGAGTTTATAAGTACCAAAAAAAATAATTATGGGTAAAAAATCGTAAATAAATTTTAACATAGTAAGAGTGAATCGTTTCCAGTCATTAATTAGCTTATATAAAGTGAGCTATTTTGACATTTTAAGTCTTTTAGAACAATCTTTTAAATAGGCTTTTTTTTAAGTAAGCAAAAGAGCTTTGACTCAAACTTTGACCTTCTTATTGAAATAAAATTCAGTGAAATGATAATATTACCGGTGGAAATAGCTTAAAATTACTGGTTTTTCAAGCATTAATTACGTAAACAAACTATGCAGATAGATTTACATACTCATTCAACAGTTTCAGATGGACGTTTAGCACCTGCTGAACTGGTAGCACGTGCGGCTCAGGCTGGTGTTGAGCTGCTTGCTTTAACCGATCATGACGGC
>JAIVER010000411.1 GCA_023864145.1 Thiohalomonas sp.
CACCAAAATAAGTTCAGTTATAAGAAAGCAAAAGGTTTACCTTATAAGGCTGACACAGAAAAACAAGCTGAGTTCATCCGAGCCTACGAGCAGTTAAAAAAGAAAATAGCGTTTGATGAGTCGATTTATTTTATGGACGCGCTTCATCCCACACAAGCGACAAAAATCACTTCTGCCTGGATAAGAATAGGAATGGATAAAGCAATCAAAACCACAGGAAGCAGGACACGACTGAACATTGTTGGTGCCATCCAATTGGGTCAGTTAGCGAACGCGCTCACTTCACAATATGATACGGTCAATGCAGTCTCCATGATGGATTTTATTGAATCACTTCGTTGGAAAAGCACCAATACTGGCAAGATACATTTAGTGCTTGATGGTGCGGGTTATCACAGAGCTCAAGTTTTAAAAGATAAAGCACAACAATTAGATATTAAATTGGGGACAGATCAAATATAAGTAATTTGCTTTACATTTAGGCACACCTCAACCTCAGAATATTTAAATTCTGAAAAACTGTATTGAGTTGTGATTTTTTTAGTGCACGGCTCTGGTTTGTGGATAGCCAGTCATCCACTTTTTGGCCAGAAATGCATTCATGGGAAGAAGTCCCTTTGTAATGACCCTGCCTGCGTGTTTTTAGGTTGTACCAAGCTTTAAAAAGCTCTAGAAATTCTGATTAACGCCTTTTCGCACATAGAGATAAGGACGTAACACTGAATTAAATCCTTCAATCGCACTGGATGCCCGATAACGATTTTCGAGTATACCCATGACTTTTCAGAATAACATGATCCAGTAATGACTCAGATTGTTCTTGAGCTACTGCTAGTGTTGAGATAAACAAGAGACAGAAGGTGATGAGAAAAAGTTTAAAGCAAAATTTGTTAACTCAGTGTAAAAAGCATTCATATTATAGAATTCAACTCATTAATAGATTGATGATGAGAAGCTAATGAGGCAGATTAATAATTTTAATGAACTTTTTTTGCTAAAAAAAAATCAAATTGTAAAAATAAGCATTTTATGATATATTATCTGCCCCTAAAAATAAAAAGTTTAATACATAACTAATACTATATAAATAGCGTCAGGAATTACCATGCAGTGCTCAATGCTTAAGTGCAAATTACATAGAGTGACAGTAACTCATTCAGAACTTGATTATGAAGGCTCCTGCGCCATTGATACTGATTTAATGGCAGCTGCAGGTATTCTTGAGTATGAACAAATAGAAATTTACAATATTAGCAATGGTGAGCGTTTTTCAACTTATGCAATTAAAGCAGAGGCGGGTTCAAATATTATTTCTATCAATGGTGCGGCAGCACACAAGGCAAATCCCAATGATTTAATTATTATTGTCGCTTATGCCAGCCTGGATGAACAAGAACTTAAGACCTATAAACCTACTTTAGTTTATGTTGATGAAAAAAATAATATCACCCATACTAATACACAAATTCCTGTTCAAGCTGTCAGTTAACAGCTATTTCAAAATAAGGTGAATTTCACCATTGTCGCCTTTATAAGTTCCTACATTCTTAGTACTGATAATTTATATATCCATGACCTATGAAAATGCTTGATTTTCATAGAGAAGAAGATCAAAATTATCCAATGACGCAAATTACTCTCACAGCCCATGA
>JAIVER010000412.1 GCA_023864145.1 Thiohalomonas sp.
TTCATGGGCTGTGAGAGTAATTTGCGTCATTGGATAATTTTGATCTTCTTCTCTATGAAAATCAAGCATTTTCATAGGTCATGGGTATACCTCTAAAATGTTGATCTAACGTCTGGATAGCCTGCAAGCGAGCCATTATTTTATTAATGATTAAATCACTAACATCACAACTATTCATCGCTTCTAATAATTCAGTCAGTTCATCTAAGCCCTGCTTAATTCTGAGGATTTTAATTCGTTTTTCACGTTGCTTTTGCTCATAGGCCTCTTCCACACTATTCATCAATAGTGTAAGAAGTAACAGACCTCCAATTGCAGCAAAAATCAGGTATTCTTCCATTGGCTTTTTTTACTTGCGTAATAATTCCTATTGTATATAAAATCATGGCAGTTACAGGCTTATGACGTACTGCCAGATTTTTTTTCAATTGCTGATAATACCCCGCGTAGGATATTCAGCTCTTTTTCATCCGGTCTTGCCCGATTAAATAAACGTCTCAAACGCTGCATCATCTGACCGGGATGTTTTGGTATAATAAAATTAACATTCATGAGTACTTTTTCTAAATGCTCATAGAAATATTCCATATCTTTTGCTGCTGGATATTGATACACATGCTCCTTAGGTTGTGCTCGTGCTGCCTCACTTGCCTGAAAAATTTCATAGCAAAATGTTTGTACCGCGGCCCCCAGATTAAGCGATGAATAATCCGGATTTGCCGGAATATAACCATGAAAGTTACATTGCTGTAAATCTTCACCCTGCATACCACAGCTTTCCTGCCCAAAAATGACTGCGACCTGTGCATTAATTGCTTCGGCAGCAATTTGTTCACCACTCTCTCTGGCTGTTAATAAGGGCAGACTCATACCCCGATCCCGGCTACTGGTGCCGACGACAAGATGACAATCACTAATCGCTTCACTTAGGGTATCGGCAATGATGACATTTTCTAAAATATTTGTGGCACTTGTGGCACGAATAAAGGCTTCTTTATCTAATTGGCACCCCAGATTAACCAGATACAGGCGTGACAGCCCCATATTTTTCATAGCTCTTGCCACAGCGCCGATATTACCCGGGAACTGTGTATTGATGAGAACAATACGAATATTATCCAGTGGGTTTTCTATTTTAGTGCTGTTTTTAGTCATATTTAAAATCAAATGTTAAGGTTTTATTGCAGACTCAAAATGAGAGACTGTTCCATTTTTTCTCGAAGTTCAGAATCGATAACACCTAAAATTTCCAACTTTGGAGCATTGCCTGCTAAACCACTGCCATTAATGATAAGACTGTCAGGGTTATTGATTCGTGCCAGTTATTGAATATCATATAAAATTCCGATGGCACATTACCTTTGTTTTCAGTAATCACTCCATTTTCTATCACCAGTTTAAAACTGCCTTTTCTTTTTTTTCTTACATGATGAATAAGAAAGACATCAAAAATCAGTAGTATTACGACACCAATAATAATAACAGTCAGTGTGTCCATGTGTTACCTTTTTTCGTTGTGTTTATAGCATGAAACATCTGCATTTTAGCAGTATCAGATACTATACCCAATCAACTTGAAAATGCAGGATCGAACACTTGGAAATTATCATTAATTCGAGAATCTAATGATTTTCCAATGCTCGGTAA
>JAIVER010000413.1 GCA_023864145.1 Thiohalomonas sp.
GCAGCAACGATACCGCCTTTTTTTTGTCAACTGTTATATTTTTAAATTTTTTTCCTCTTTTGAGGAATGTGAAACTCTAAACTTTAGTTACTTTACGTCACTTTTTACTTCTTTTTGTTACCAAACAAGCAGGTTTTTATGCATCATTCATTCTGGCATCAACGTTGGCAAGAACAACACATTGACTTCCATCTTGATAAAATTAATCCTTATTTATCAAAATATTGGCATAGACTTGAAGTATCAGAGCAAGGCCGTGTCTTTGTGCCATTATGCGGTAAAAGTTATGACCTGCTTTTTCTTCATCAACAGGGTCATAAAGTCGTCGGCAATGAATTAAGCAGTCTTGCGGTGCAAGATTTTCATACAGAACAACAACTAAATGCAAGTAAAACAATCATTTCAAGTGAAAAAAAATTACCTGATGAGACTGCCTTAACACTTTGGGATAGCCCGGAAGTTGCTATCTACTGTGGTGATTTCTTCGCATTAAAAAAAGATTATCTATCTGATATTTCAGGAGTTTATGACCGGGCGTCACTGCTTGCTCTACCACGGGAAATACGTGAAAATTATGTTAAAAAGATGCTGGAAATACTCCCGAAAAAAGTAAAAATATTACTGCTTACTCTGGATTATGATGAAAATGAGAAGCAGGGACCGCCATTTTCTGTTACTGAGGAGGAGGTTTATCGGCTTTATGGAGACAATTTTTCTATTGAATTATTAGAAGTGGCTGACATCGCCGCAGAACAGCGTAGTCCCCGCTCACAAAATATGTCATTATTTTAATGAACGGGTTTTTCTTTTAAAAAGATTAAGAAATGAGTGTACTGGTCAAGTCCAACCGGACACTTTTTTTAGAGAATTTTCATAGTTAATTGCTGACTGATCACCATTCGCTGTATGCAGCCTTTCAAGGTTGTAATACCTCATGTAAACTGTGACATCTTTCTTCATATGTTCACGGGTAGGTTGAGCAATTTTAAATATCCAGTCGTGCTTGAGACTTCCAAAAAAGCGTTCAACTACGGCATTATCCCAACAAGCTCCAACATCACCCATACTTGCTCGGATCCCATAATCACTCAGTAATTTTCTGTACCGCTTACTGGTATATTGAGAACCTCGATCACTGTGAAAAACAAGCCCAAAAGGTGGTTGCCTTAAGTTGCAGGCCATGATCATTGCTTTGCATATCAAGTCTGTTGTCATTCGTTTGCTGACGTACCAGCCTACAATACGGCGCGAGTACAAATCCATTACAACAGCCAAATACATCCAGCCTTCACCTGTTTTTAAGTAGGTAATATCTCCGGCCCAAATATGATTAGGCGCAACAGGATCGAAGTTCTGATTAAGCAAATTATCCGCCACCTCATCATTATGATTTCTTTTAGTGGTTACTTTGTATGCAATGCGTTGAGTGACTTTTAATTTCAACTTTTTCATAAGGTTGCGTACTTTGTAACGACCAATTTGAAAGCCTTCTTTACGTAATTTTTTCATCATTTCACGGCTACCTAAGCTATTTCGACTTTGCTTATACCCATGACCTATGAAAATGCTTGATTTTCATAGAGAAGAAGATCAAAATTATCCAATGACGCAAATTACTCTCACAGCCCAT
>JAIVER010000414.1 GCA_023864145.1 Thiohalomonas sp.
AAAGCACAACAATTAGATATTAAATTGTATTATTTACCACCTTATAGCCCAAATTTGAATCCGATAGAGCGGTTATGGAAAGTAATGAATCAAAAGGTGAGAAATAATCATTTTTTTCACAATGCTAAAGAGTTTCGACAGAAAATTAATGAGTTTTTTGATGACATTTTACCGAGCATTGGAAAATCATTAGATTCTCGAATTAATGATAATTTCCAAGTGTTCGATCCTGCATTTTCAAGTTGATTGGGTATACAAAGCAGCAGCCCCATGCTCTGGTAATAATTATTAATAAAGAAAATAAGCTATATTTATGATCAAAAATCATAGACATATTGCTCTTAATTTCTTTACAATTGAATAAAGCAACAGCGGAGCAATAATATGTATGCTACAAACAGTTCAATTTCCAGCTTGTTAGGCGCCTACAATATGTCCAGTGTATCGATGCGCTATAGTCGCTTCATGCCAAGGGTGTATAATCTGGCAAAATCATTGGGGTTTAAACCGGGGAAAATTATGCCCTCAAGGGCATTTTGTTCGGATGAGAGCCAGGGTTATCCGATAATTTTAATTGCCAAACATTTTGGTACATTTCCATTTAATCATGGTTTAGTGGGTGGCATTGTTGCTACTGATAGACATGCACCACATGCACATCACGGAAAAGATCTGGTGATTATTCAGGCCAGCCATGTTGGTTATGATCCTGTTAATGAGCGATTTGGTGTCTATCGCAGGCTTCAGACAGGTGATGCATGTGAAACATCTAATTGTGGAAAAATCGGAGGTGCTTTGGAATGGTATATTCATGAATATGAGTTTGCCAATCAAAATATTTTTCTAACCCGTGAGAATGGTGATCTTAAAGTTATTATCGACAACCTCTTATTACATGCAGACCGTGAAGAAGGATTAATACTTAATTTAGAAAAAATTGTAACAGTCGACGCACAAGGTAAACCAATTCCTGAACTCTCCAAAAGCACTGCAAAAGTTTTTTCTGCGGCAGCAGCATTACTTGATTATTACCATACTGATACCTTAAAAGATGGTCAAGTTGTAGCCATTGGAAAACATCTTCATCCTGATCTGTTCTTTTTCAAACGCAGTATCAGCCACCATCAAGAAGGGCGTGATCATTTAGAAAAAAATCTTATCAATGTCATGCCCTATGTTGTTACCTCCAAATGGTCTTCACTAACTGCTGCACAAGCTAATACTCAGGTTGAATTTGACCGAGCTTTCAGAACTATAATTCAAGAGCCTAGCTACAAAAACAAAAAAATCTTGTTTATATCCGGTTTGAATGTCGATATATCACCTCAGGAAGAACAGGTATTTCCTCTGACAAAATTCATCCCCTGGGCGGCCTATATCCAAGATGAACATGGTAATCATCATACCTGGGAACAGGCTGAATTATTTGAAAAACTGATGGAGCAATCAACAGAGAATCTTGATCAGCTTGACTTAGAAACAGCCATTGAAATAATGGAAAGTGCACAGGAAATATATTTGCCTTTTTAACTTATATACCCATGACCTATGAAAATGCTTGATTTTCATAGAGAAGAAGATCAAAATTATCCAATGACGCAAATTACTCTCACAGCCCA
>JAIVER010000415.1 GCA_023864145.1 Thiohalomonas sp.
TTTTCATGGGCTGTGAGAGTAATTTGCATCATTGGATAATTTTGATCTTCTTCTCTATGAAAATCAAGCATTTTCATAGGTCATGGGTATAGTTCTATCATATTTTTCTTAAATTCATGGGTGATTTTATATCAACTGCCCTCTTTATCTTATTTAAGAGAGGGGATTGAGGGCGGGGAATATGTGATATTTACTCTGAATTGAGCTGTTCTAATTCTTCCAATAAGCTTGCTACCAATTGTACTCCTTGTTCATCCATATTTTGGGTTAAGCGTTTTAAGTCTCTCTCACCATTTATTATTGGCTGTATCATGACACCAAGGTAACGCATATCAGCGGTTGTTGCGACCATTTGTTCAGCCATCCCACTCAGTGCTGACAGGGCACTTGCATCACCTTTTGCAGCTGCATCAATCATTTTTGCTAAACCAGGAGCAGCAAATTGTGAATCTTTTTCATCCGTTAATTTGGGTAATTGGCTTGAGTCCTGAAGGCCGACTAAAATAGCCAGAATAATGGCTGCATCTTCTTCATCAAGACCCACTAATAATTTGCTATTACGAGAACCGGCTAAAATTTTTCTGATCCGTGTCACTAAATTAATCCAGCCATTTTGAGCAGATGATTGCAGAACCGGTTCTAACTGAGGTGCTATGGCTTTATTATGACCGGCCATGACGACACTATTAATTAATTGCGCATGTACTTGTGCAATCTGTTTGGTTTTTTCTGGTAATTTTGCCATTATTTAAATTGTTTTTTATCTGACCAAATCAGTTGAACTGTCTGCTTATTTTTTAATTGCATGGAAAACTGTTCAAAGTTTTCCATGCAGTGAGTTGATTGTACTGCTTTATTGTTAAACGCACCTGATAAGTAAACATTGGCTGACTGCTTATCATTAAGAATGATAAACTGACCTGAGCCTAATATTCTATTTTTTATCACCTGATTAATAGCATCCATATTTATTTGTGCGATATTATTTTCATGGCTAATGGCCTGTATGGCTATCTTTAATCGATTAGAGCTCAATGCTGTCTGAACATTGTGTTCCTGTATCATGTCATCAAGTAAATAATCAATATCTGCCAATTCTATTTGTTCAATATTCTTTGGGCAGGCGCTTTTTTCGCTGTCTTCCATCTGAGTGTCAATAGGCAAAGATGTCTGACAGACATTTAAAAATAAATAATAGCATTAATATTAATAAAATCAGTTATGTTCAACATAAATATCTCTATTTTCAGGTGCTGCTTTTAACCTGGAAAAATCACAGGATCTATTTTAACTACTTTGTATGAGTTAAACCAACAAAACTACCCTTGTTATTTTCTGCCAGTTTTCTCATTAATGCTGAAAATCGGACAATATTCATTTCTGTGCCAGGATGACTAAATAATACCGGAAATCCAACAGCATTAATACGTACTCTTTTTTTACCCCGGCTGTTTCTATACCCAATCAACTTGAAAATGCAGGATCGAACACTTGGAAATTATCATTAATTCGAGAATCATTGGATTCTCCAATGCTCGGTAAAATTTCATCAAAAAACTCATTAATTTTCTGTCGAAACTCTTTAGCATTGTGAAAAAAATGATTATTTCTCA
>JAIVER010000416.1 GCA_023864145.1 Thiohalomonas sp.
CTAAACTGCAGTCGATTTTGCCCCTTCTTAATACTGATTTGACGAGTTTCACGAACCAGTGTGAGATCCTCTGAGTTATAAATGGTGAGCTGTACACTATCTCGTGAAGGCAGGGTTGAGAGATCAATATTTTTTGCCGTTAGGCTCATAGAAATACAACTCATCAACATCAGCAAACATAACTTTTGCAGCCAATTGATATCAGACGTGTTCTTAAATTGTGTTTTTACCCGCACTGGTTTTATAAGTAAGGTATCAATAGTCATTTTGCTCACCACTCATTCTTGAAGTTAATATTCAGTTTCTTTTCCAGTTTCACTAGTTTGTTGGCACCCGTTCGTGCCGGTAATGTTATCTGGTAAGCAATTTTTTGACTGCTGGTGCGTTTTTTTAGCGGCTTCTTTGCAAAAGAGGTGTCATCACCAATTTCCCATTCAATATTCCCTTCCTTATAAGAATGACTTGGGGAAAACACTTCATTACGTAAATGAACAATAGATTCTTCAATGATCAGCTTCACAGGTTTATCTTTAAAATTTTCAATTTCATACTTAACTACGGCATCAATATTATAAAGATTGCCGTTAATACGCTGTCGTTTTTGTCGCTCAATGGTTCGCTTAACCACGATATCTCTGGCCTGGCCGATAAAGAGCGATGCTTCACCTTCTTTGGCTGTATATTTGCCCCAATCTTCACCAACAAAAACGGCAGTGCCTTTTTTGTCCTGCTGATAAATGCGAAATTTACCCGGAGCAAGTGATTGTTCCCCCAAGTTGTGTGCCTTATCATTATGAAGCTGATAATGCATAAAGACATTCAGCTTATCCTGAGCACGGTTGCGATAACCCAGCTCTGAGGCACTGAAGGTATAGGTTTTATCAATGGCAACTGCACTATAACTCTGCTTTAAGAATTCCTGAGTTTCATCCAGTCCCATCGGCAGAATCACAGATTTACCTGATCCGGTATTCATATTGGCATCATGAAAAGATTCACCAGATTGATTATTCACCCTGATATACTGCATCAGATGCATTTTACTTTCACCCTGATCGGCACGGGCAATATAATGGTATTCTTTATCCAGACGTTCAATAGCATAGGTGATGCGCACTCGTGCACTGCCGTTGTGACTGGCTGAAAGCGTCCAGGTTAATGCTGATTCATTGGGGGGATAACTAACAGATAATACATTTGTTGTTAGAGAACTGTCGTCTTCAAGCACTCTAAAAACAATCGTTTCGGGACGAATTGATGTATTATGCCAGGAAAAATCAATATCATTATTACCCTTTCTCAGCGGCACAATTCGTTCTTCCTCGATGATGGTAGTGTGTTCATTTTCCAGCTGAATTTCAACATGCTCTCTGACTGGCAGAGTGATTAATTTAATTCGCGCATAACTAATGGTAGCTGTGGATGCACATAGGGTAAATGCAATAACCCCGTAGAGACGTTTGCTTTTCATATTTTTCTCCCACTTATTCTTTTGTAACAATTCCATTAAGAATATACCCAATCAACTTGAAAATGCAGGATCGAACACTTGGAAATTATCATTAATTCGAGGATCTAATGATTTTCCAATGCTCGGTAAA
>JAIVER010000417.1 GCA_023864145.1 Thiohalomonas sp.
ATGGGCTGTGAGAGTAATTTGCGTCATTGGATAATTTTGATCTTCTTCTCTATGAAAATCAAGCATTTTCATAGGTCATGGGTATAGATGCATTTGTGATTCGAATCACAATAAGGAATATAGTGCGTTTCTTAGACTAAAAGAATGGGGATAAAGATAAGATTTATGAAGCGGTTCACATAAAGAATTCACCAACACCAATGATAAGCTCCACAATAACTGTTTATCAAAGGGGAGCATGCATCTTCAGGTTTTGAACAAATAACATTGAATCATTCAGTCTAACTTGTAAGTTTTTCAAGGCAATTTGTGTATCAGACTGCGTTTTAAATGTACTAAACCCGACACCATAAGTATAAGGACTGCTTTTTGACTTATAGCTAACAATATACTCTTTTAAATCAGGAACTTAGTTTCAAAATATTTTATATAATCCAATGCAGCTTGTTTGCTTTCAGTTTTTATTAATTGAATAGTATGACGTTTCCATAACTTATCGGATCTGATAAGTTCAATCTTTTTTACCTTTCCTTCTGGTTTATCTGCTTTTATTTTATTATTTTTTGGGGAGATTAAAATCTCACCTTTTTTAAGTTCAACTGTTTCAATTGATACTTCTTCATTTTCAGCACTCAGAGAAGCACTCTCAATATTATTTTTTACTGCACTCGCTTCTTGAGGGACTGAATTAACTGTTGTGCATTTATTATCAGGCGTCAAACCATGCTTGATGAGTACCAGTGCTTCTATTGCAGGACGATAACCGGAATCAGCAGAAATAGTAATCCATTTTTCCCCTTGCTTAACATCAATAGGAACCCCTTGTCCATAATAGTAGAGATAACCTAACAAATACTGTGCTTCTGCATTATTTTTTTCCGCAAGACCTGTAATTATCTGATGAGCCTGTTTATATTGCCCGGCAACATAAAGATCCTTAGCAATATTCAAATAAAAAGCATCAGAACCAGGCTCTGGCGCCCGTTCCATATTCATTATTGGTTCATCATATGTATTTTTATTTTCAGGTGTTATTGCAGTACACCCACCAAGCATGAGACTTAGTGTAAAAAATAAACAAAATAATTTCATAAACTACAAACCTTAATTAAGTTTTGGTGTCAAAAAGAGCTGTTGAGTTTTTTGATCGATTGTAAAATCAAAATGACTTAAAAAATTCATTCCAAGCAGCCCGTCAAAATCATTTTATGAACCGTCCAGTGTATCTAAATCCAGTTCGGTAACCATAATATCATTAACTGAGAAGTCACCGATAGTCATTTTTTTTACTTTATAGATATCAGCTTCAACCAATCCACCCGCAGTTTGTATTTTATTAGGCCCCACTTTTTCAGCTTGCTGATCCTGTACTAGTTGTTCTAGTATTAGTGATGCTACTGAGGAATATGATGCTCCAGTATCAATTTAGCATCTTAATTTCATAATTATCTGATAGTATACCCATGACCTATGAAAATGCTTGATTTTCATAGGGAAGAAGATTAAAATTATCTAATGACGCAAATTACTCTCACAGCCCATGAAAAATCAGCTCTAGAAATGCAACATAAGCATTCTAGAAATGGAAAAGAACG
>JAIVER010000418.1 GCA_023864145.1 Thiohalomonas sp.
TTCATGGGCTGTGAGAGTAATTTGCGTCATTGGATAATTTTGAGCTTCTTCTCTATGAAAATCAAGCATTTTCATAGGTCATGGGTATATCTACAAATTACTAAAATCTTTTCCAAAGTATGAGCAATTTTCTATAGTCAGTCAAATTAGGTGTGCATCATATTCAATACCTGCAAATATTGTTGAAGGGCATTACTAAAAATAGTAATAAAGATTTTTCTCGATTTCTGTATATGTCAAGAGGTTCAATTGAAGAGGTAAGGTATTTTTTATTACTCTCGTTAGATTTGTCTTATGTCGATAACAAGACTTATGATTATTTTGAATATAAATTAGAAACAATTAGTAAAATGCTAAATGGACTTATAAAGTCCTTAAAAATATAATTAACTTAACAACTTAACAACTTAACAACTTAATTATGAAAATATTAGTAACAGGCGCCGCCGGCTTTATCGCCTCAAAATTATCAGAAGAACTACTGGCTCGCGGAGATGATGTCGTTGGTATCGACATTATGAACGATTATTATGATGTCCGCTTGAAAGAAGCACGATTAAAGCGAATTGATGACTTCCTTCAATCTAAAGAACCGACTAAGACGGGTACCTTCCGTTTCATTAAAATGGATCTGGCTGATCGTCAGGCGATGGAAAAACTATTTGCAGATGAACAATTTGATAAAGTAATGAACTTGGGCGCTCAGGCTGGCGTACGTTATTCAATTGAAAATCCCCTGTCCTATGTTGATAGTAATATTGTTGGCTTTGCTCATGTGCTGGAAGGGTGTCGGCATAATAAAGTAAAACACCTGGTTTATGCCTCTTCAAGTTCTGTTTATGGTTTGAATGAAACTATGCCATTTTCTGTGCATGATAATGTGGACCACCCTATTTCACTCTACGCTGCTTCAAAAAAATCAGGTGAACTGATGGCTCATACCTATAGTCACCTATACCAACTACCAACTACAGGGCTGAGGTTTTTCACCGTCTATGGTCCCTGGGATCGTCCGGATATGGCATTGCAAAAATTTGCCAAGGCAATTTTTGAAGGTAAACCCATCGATGTTTACAACTATGGCAAACATAGAAGAGACTTCACTTATATTGATGATATTGTCGAAGGCATTATCCGGGTTCTGGATAACGTTGCAGAACCAAATCCAGAATGGAATGGTCAAACGCCCGATTCTGCAAGCAGCCCAGCCCCATGGAGTATCTATAATATCGGGAATCAACAACCAGTTGAACTCATGAAGTACATAGAAACATTAGAAAAATATCTGGGAAAAACCGCCGAAAAAAATCTATTACCACTACAACCGGGTGATGTTCCAGAGACCTATGCGGATCTTGCCGATTTGGTCAGAGATGTGCATTACAAGCCATCAACAGCAGTCGATGAAGGAATAAAAGCCTTTGCAGAGTGGTATAAAGAATATTACGATGTAAATTAAACAAAACCTGATATACCCAAGATGCTTCGTTTTGCATGCTTTTGTATATACCCAATCAACTTGAAAATGCAGGATCGAACACTTGGAAATTATCATTAATTCGAGAATCTAATGATTTTCCAATGCTCGGTA
>JAIVER010000419.1 GCA_023864145.1 Thiohalomonas sp.
TTACCGAGCATTGGAAAATCATTAGATTCTCGAATTAATGATAATTTCCAAGTGTTCGATCCTGCATTTTCAAGTTGATTGGGTATAAATCAACTCCCGCTAAAACAGGTGAGCTTTGACTGTACATTTCATCGACTGCAGCGACTTTGATTAATAAGAAATCAACCGTGTTATTAAATTGTCTTGCCTTCTCCTGTGCTTCAATAAGCAAGGACTGAATACTCCCAAAGGAACGAGTGACACCAGGATAAATGATGGGAATCAGATCTTCTATGGCACGGATGCTATTAGGTGCCATAATCGACAACGCAATAATGGTACGTTCCAGTTGTACTTGATCAACCGTGATGGTACGGGCTTTTAGTTGCTCCTTGTTTGACTGAAATGCTGGAATAAAATTTCTGCGGTATTTTCCTGAACACGGTAGAGTGTGGGGCGAGATAAACCATACTCTTGACTCATTTGAGTCACTGAACCATGTAACCTTTGGTTTGCCAATACCTTTGCGCTAAACTCTATTTTCTGGGAAGTCGTTAAATCAGTGTTGTGCAAACCTGTCACGGGTATTCCTCCTGGATAAATTGTCTGCTAACAATATTATCTCAAAACACGGGTTTGATGACTTCCTTTTTTATTGCTGAGCTCAGAAAACTGTAAAGCGGGGTTGAGCTGTCCCAAAAGATCAATGATTTAGAGTATTTACCGGATTTAAATAAAGAAAATTTAAGCAAAATTCATCGCAAGATTTATGCTTATTTTAATAAAATAGTTGATTAAAGTGGAGGTAGAAATTCTTTCGCCAGTTTATTTTGTTCAGACTCTTTTTTGCATTGGCTAAAGCCGATCTTGTTTTTCTTGTCCATCACAGAGATAATATGCAGCAAAATATCAACCACACGAGTAATAGCCACTTATGAGTATTAAGTCAGATCACTGGATCCGTTCTATGGCAGAAAACGAGGGCATGATTGAGCCTTTTGAATATAATCAGGTCAAAGAGAATAATGGTGAGCGTATTGTCTCCTATGGTACTTCCAGCTATGGTTATGATGTGCGCTGTTCGCGTGAGTTTAAAATCTTTACCAATATCAATTCAGCGATAGTTGATCCCAAAGATTTTGATGATAACAGTTTTGTTGATGTTGAATCTGATGTGTGTATTATCCCACCTAATTCATTTGCACTGGCCAGAACGATAGAATATTTTCGTATTCCAAGAAAAGTGCTGACAATTTGTCTGGGTAAATCAACTTATGCGCGTTGTGGGATTATTGTTAATGTCACGCCTCTGGAGCCTGAATGGGAAGGTCATGTGACCTTAGAGTTCTCAAACACTACACCATTACCGGGAAAAATATATGCTAATGAAGGCGTTGCTCAAATGTTATTTCTTGAGTCTGATGAAGTTTGTGAAACTTCTTATAAAGACCGTCAGGGAAAGTATCAGGGACAAACCGGCGTTGTGACTCCTAGAACATAAGCTGGGCTCCGACCCCGTATATACCCATGACCTATGAAAATGCTTGATTTTTATAGAGAAGAAGATCAAAATTATCCAATGACGCAAATTACTCTCACAGCCCATGA
>JAIVER010000420.1 GCA_023864145.1 Thiohalomonas sp.
ACCGAGCATTGGAAAATCATTAGATTCTCGAATTAATGATAATTTCCAAGTGTTCGATCCTGCATTTTCAAGTTGATTGGGTATATATTAGCTTCTGACGGACCTTGTTCTATCAAACCCTGCTCTGATACTAGCTCATCAGATATGACCTCATGAATTTCAGGGCTGCCCTGAGTCAATTCGTCGTCATTACTCTTCTTGTCACTTTTCTTATTTCTTTTCTTATCGCTTTCTACTATGCGGGTATCATCTTTATCGCTTTGCTTAAATACGTTAGCTTTTGTGATAAGTTCTTCTGCAGATCTGAGGCTTTTTCCTGCTTTTAAATCATCAAACATCTCATTAAGAGTATCATGTGCTTGATATAAAAGTTCAAAAAACTGAGGGCTGGGAGTCTGAGCCTGATTAGTAATTTGTTCTAATTGTGTTTCCAAACTATAGGCAAGATCAGCAACTTGTGTAATACCCGCCATGCGTGCACCACCCTTAATGGTATGTAAATCTCTCAGCAACTGCTTTAATTGTTCAGCATCACCTGGTTTATTTTTTAATTTAGAAAGTGCAATTTCACTAGAATCCATCAATTCATGAGCTTCTTCCAAAAATATTTCTAATAATTCATCATCATAGATATCGTTATCTTGTTTACTTTCTTTCTCTTCTGGATTGTGCTCCAGCAGTTCAGGTGAACTCTGATTATTTGATGCTTGTTCATCTTGTTTTGCTGCCGTTACTTTTTCAACAATATCAGTTATAGTTTCCGGTCTTGTAATACCTGGAGTACTGGAGTCTGTCTCAAATTCACCCTGTTCAACACCCTGAATACTATCAATCTGAGCAATAATTTCAGGATTATTGTCTACAATTTGAGCATTTTTCAAGTTCTCTATCATGCGGGAAAGAACATCCTGAACTTTTAGAAGCAGGTCAATATTATTTGCAGAAAACAATGTATCATCTTGTGTAAACTGCTCCAGCTTACTTTCAAAACTATGAGATAAATCACCAATAGCTGACACAGCAGGCATTCTTGCTCCACCCTTAAGTGTATGCATATCTCTTAACAAACGATTTAATGCCAGCTTATCAGAGCAATCTTCTTTCAACTGATGTAATGTCTGCTCACAGGATGCAACTAAATCTTCACCTTCTTCAACGAAAATTTGCAATAACTCATCATCATATTCATCAGCAACTATTTCAGGTGTTCCAGCAGCACTAGCAATTTCATCACTGGTTATTTCAACTGTATCTTCAATCAATCCATCTAAGTCTATATCCTCTATTTCTTGCTCAGAATCGAGGCGCTCTTGTGTAATACTGACTTCTTCTCTGACTTCACTTGGATCCAGAAGATTTTCTAACAATAAAACCTGTTCATATTTGGCTGATATCTTATTTTGTAATGCCTGATTTTCTTCCGGTAACGTGGGTGATTCTTCAAGCTGTTTCAAAACAGCTGTACTAAATTGGCAAATTTCTTCCAATAATTGAACAAGCTCAGGATCCAGATTTTGTCCTTTTTCAGTGAAATTTTTTACTATTTTTTCCATTCGCTCACTGATATTACCAATAGCATA
>JAIVER010000421.1 GCA_023864145.1 Thiohalomonas sp.
GTCACGGGTATTGCTCCTGGATAAATTGTCTGGTAACAATATTATCTCAGAACACGGGTTTGATGACTTCCTTTTTTATTGCTGAGCTCAGGAACTGTAAAGCGGGGTTGAACTGTCCCTGATTTTAGGCTATTTTCAACTGATTAAACTAGGTTTAAAGATGCCATTAAAACAGCACTAGAGGCTAAACGTGACTCATGATAGCTGTTATAAAAAATACCGTAATCAAAAAGAATACGGCGCAATAGTCATTGCCAGGTATTAGCTTAAAGGTTATGAATCGAGTCTATTTAGATGCATAGCCATCAGGATTATTACTTTGCCAGCGCCAGGTGTCTTCGGCCATTTGTGCCAAATCATGCTCTGCTTTCCAGCCGATTTCCTGTTCAGCAAAAGACGGATCAGCAAAACAGGTGGCAATATCACCCGGGCGACGTGCGACGATCTGATAGGGGACTTCTCGGGCTGATGCTTTTTCGATTGCTCTGACCATTTCTAATACACTATAGCCCTGACCTGTACCCAGATTATAAATCACTAAGCCGGGTTTGCTGGTGAGTTTTTCTAATGCTTTGATGTGTCCGCGAGCCAGATCAACTACATGGATATAATCTCTGACGCCGGTACCATCGGGGGTATCATAGTCACCACCAAATACTGAAAGTTTTTCACGTTTCCCCACAGCAACCTGAGAAATGTAGGGGATCAGATTATTTGGGATACCATTGGGATCTTCACCTATTAAGCCTGATTTATGGGCACCGACAGGATTAAAATAACGCAGCAGGGCAATATTCCATTCCTTGTCGGCAACATAGAGATCACCACTGATTTCTTCAATAACCAGTTTGGAACGAGCATAGGGATTGGTGGCTGAAAGAAGAAATTCTTCAGTAATAGGTACCGTATGAGGATCACCATAAACGGTTGCAGAAGAACTGAAAACAAAATTTTTCACATTAAAATCACGCATCACCTTGAATAATAGTAAAGTGCCGGTGAGATTCGTCTGATAATATTCCACTGGCTTTTCAACTGATTCACCTACGGCTTTGAGTCCGGCAAAGTGAATGACTGCATTAATGTTTTGTTCGGAAAAGATTTTTGCTAAAGCAGCTTCATCCAGCACATCATCCTGATAAAAAATAACCTCTTTAGCAGTGATTTGTTTAACTCGATTGAGTGATTCTTTACTTGAATTGCAAAGGTTATCGACGACTACCACCTCATAGTTATTGTTTAGTAATTCAACACAGGTATGACTGCCGATATATCCAGCTCCGCCGGTCACTAAAATTTTCATTTATTGTCCTTAAAATTTACTGCTTTAATATTTTGCTTAGTAACTATTCAGTATGTATTTCTAAATAACGCTTGTTAAGCCCATGCTCACTTATTTTTCTAACTTTGAGAACTCGCTGCGCTCAGACAATCAAAGTCAGAAAAATAAGCAGCCACAAGCTTTTTGTAAATAATACACTGATATACCCAATCAACTTGAAAATGCAGGATCGAACACTTGGAAATTATCATTAATTCGAGAATCTAATGATTTTCCAATGCTCGGTAA
>JAIVER010000422.1 GCA_023864145.1 Thiohalomonas sp.
TTTACCGAGCATTGGAAAATCATTAGATTCTCGAATTAATGATAATTTCCAAGTGTTCGATCCTGCATTTTCAAGTTGATTGGGTATACACGGAGCATCTGAAACTATCATTTATTATTTGCTGATTTTATGCCAATATGAGGCCAATAATGAATGACAGGTTCTAATGCGAATATTAAAAGAATAATGCTCACGTGTTGGAACACTTATTTAGATATGCATCCTATATTTCCGAGCTTGAGCTGCAGCCACTGCAGGCACCTGTTTTAATCACTTTAGCATCTTTATTAAAGATATATTTAAGTGACAGGTAAAGAAGAATAACGGATGATGCCTGGGCAATAAAGCCGGCTTCTTCTTCATACTCAGCAATTATAAACATCTGCCCCAGACTCTCAGGAAAAATGCTATCAAAGAAAAAGCCAAAAAATAAGCTGCCTATAATAACAAATGATAGATAAATTATCAGAGACATTTTGCCCAATGTTTTTAATACCACACTCATAGTAAGGCTGTTGGTAGCAGGACCTGCGGTTAAAAAGATAAATACTGCGCCAGGTGAAAAACCAGCAGATAATAATGATAGACCTAATGGGATGGAAGCCGTTGCACAGACATAAATAGGTATTGAAACGGCTAGTACTAAAACATAATTCAACAGTGGATTTGATGAAATAAAGTCAACCAGATTTTGCGGCATAAAGGTGACAATAAGCGCACCAAGAATCAAACCAATCATTAATGAACGGGCAATATCTTTATAGATATCATCAAATGCATAAGACACGATTTTCTGAAAAAGATTTTTTTGATCTTCAGCTTTCACTACTTTAATCGCCAGTGGCTGACCAATGATATGATTAGCGACTTTTAACTGACTGATACTGACTTTATTCATTAGCTGATCAGATTCATCTTTAACCAACAACAGTGTTAACAGGCCTGCAAACAAAGAAATGATGACTGATGTTATGACACGATAAATAGTAAATAAGCAGCCAAAAACAGCATAGGTTGCCATGATTGAGTCGGCACCGGTAATAGGTGTTGAAATCAAAAATGTCTGAATCGCACTTCGCGAAGCACCACTTTTCTTTAAAGCACTGACAAAATGGCTCACACTACAGGAACAAAGAGGCAGAGGAATACCCAGCACTGCAGCCTTAATATTAGCCATAAAATTATGCTGTCCCAGATGTTTTTTAATAAATGCATCCGGCAGCAACATTTTGAATACTCCCGCAATCAATACACCCACTAAAATAAAAAAAGCGATTGAGTTAAGTAAAATCCAAAAGTTGCCCAAAAATTCAAGAATAATTTCTTTCATTATGATCATCTCTCTTTAAAATATGAGCTGCTAATAGTCAATAAAAATCAGGTGAGAGCCTGAGCCACATTAAACCTAAAAAAATCAGTTAACCCTGCCAGCAAGCAAAATTTAGCATAAACAACCTAAAAGTCTAACTCATTATGTTCTATACCCAATCAACTTGAAAATGCAGGATCGAACACTTGGAAATTGTCATTAATTCGAGAATCTAATGATTTTCCAAT
>JAIVER010000423.1 GCA_023864145.1 Thiohalomonas sp.
TTACCGAGCATTGGAAAATCATTAGATTCTCGAATTAATGATAATTTCCAAGTGTTCGATCCTGCATTTTCAAGTTGATTGGGTATATCTCCGAACTCTAGGGGAATCCAGTTGCCTAATAACTCTGGCTACAACACTTCGTTTATTGGCTAAGCGTTGGTTGTATCTCACAGAAGAATTGAAAGAGCTAGATAAAACTCTAGACCAATTAACGAGATGTGCTGCTAAACGAATCCTTGAACAATTTGGGGTTGACCCTCAAACAGCTGCCACATTACTGGCAGTAGCGGGTGATAATCCAGAACGGCCACATAGTGAAGGCGCGTTGGCTTCACTATGTGGCGTTAGCCCATTAGAAGTTTCGTCAGGAAAAACTGTTCGTCACCGTCTTAAGCGTGGTGGTAATAGGCATGCAAATAATCCACTATGGACATCGCTATGGTTCGCATGCGGAGTGATCCACGGACTCGGGCATATGTTGCACGGCGAACATTAGAAGGCAAGTCATTAAAATGATGATTCATCGCTGTTTGAAACATTATATTATTAGAGAATTATATCCGCTTATCCTGGCCGATTTAAAAGATGCAGCGTTACCTTCTTGACATTAGGAGCGTCAATGCCGTAGTTGAACGCTTTTTTGGAAGTCTCAAGCACGACTGGATATTTAAAATTGCTCAACCTACCCGTGAACATATGAAGTAAGATGTCGCAATTTACATGAGGTATTACAACCTTGAAAGGCTGCATACAGCGAATGGTGATTAGTCACCAATTAACTATGAAAATTCTCTAAAAAAAGTGTCCGGTTGGACTTGGCCAGTACAGTTATCCCTAAGGGCATTAAAGAGCCTGGGCTCTCTGCTCGTGAATCTGCAGAAAAAGAAGCATTGGAAGAAGCCGGTATAAAAGGAAAAGTGGCCTTACATCCTATTGCCTCTTATACTTGTAATAAATGGGAAGCGACTTGTACTGTTAGTGTATACCCGATGAAAGTCACTTTTGTGCTTGGCGAGGAAGATTGGGAAGAAAAACATCGTACTAGAGAATGGTTCAAACCCGATATTGCTGCAAAAAAATTATTTCAACCTGCTTTAAAACCTATGGTAATTAATTTAGCGTCACTTACAAAAAAAGATGAAATGAGGCAATAAAAATGAGACAAAATAAAAAAACATTTTCACACTTATCATTACAGGATGCTAAGTCTATTCAACCCATATTAAAATCTATTGAAAAAGGGATTGCAAATGGAGAAATGACATTTAACGATGAGGATGACAAAATTGTACTCAAACCCAAAGGTTTATTAAGATTTAAACTCACGGCATCAGAATCAGAAACCAAACATCAATTGAATATTAAAATTAGTTGGAATATTGATGATCCGAAATTAAATGATAAATCGATACTATCTATATCCACTGGTAGTTCACCCAAAAAAGCAATCAAGGATATATACCCATGACCTATGAAAATGCTTGATTTTCATAGAGAAGAAGATCAAAATTATCCAATGACGCAAATTACTCTCACAGCCCA
>JAIVER010000424.1 GCA_023864145.1 Thiohalomonas sp.
TTACCGAGCATTGGAAAATCATTAGATTCTCGAATTAATGATAATTTCCAAGTGTTCGATCCTGCATTTTCAAGTTGATTGGGTATATACTATCACGAGATAGAAGTATCTCCTGCAGTAGTTGCCATAACCTGATGTCAGGCGGTGGTGATATTAGAAATGTCTCTATTGACATTAAAGGAAATATACAGTCTCCTACCGTCTTGAATGCCCGCTATAACTTTAGACAATTTTGGAATGGCCGTGCTGAAAGACTTTTAGAACAAGCCAGTCTCCCCATACATAATCCAATGGAAATGGCTTTAAATAGTCAGGAAGTAGAAAAACGCATCAATGCCAGTCAAAAATATCAAAAACTGTTTTCAACACTATCATCATAGCTACATAAGCTACGCAATAATACTCGAAGCCATTGTGGAATTTGAAAAAGCACTGGTCACACCCAATAGCAAATTTGATCGTTACTTACGAGGTGAAATTCAATTAAGCACTCAGGAATATACAGGTTAGCAGACATTCAAAAGTCTTGGTTGTATTACCTGTCATAACGGTATTAATATTGCCGGCAATTCATTTCAAAAGATGGGTATGATCAAGCCTCATATGCACACGAATAATTATCCCGATCTCTACTCAGTAACACAAAAGGATTATCATAAAAATGTATTCAAGGTGCCCACTCTAAGAAATATCGCTCTTTCAGCACCCTACTTCCATGATGCTTCAGCAAAAACACTCAAAGAGGCTATAACAATGATGAGTAATCTTAATCTGGGCTATACTATCTCTGAACAAAAGATTAAAGATTTATTGGCATTTTTACAGACCCTTACAGGTGAAACACCTGTTATTTTGAACTAATTATGCGCTTTAAATATTCGACAATCATGGCATTATTGTTAGGTATATCTTCTCTGACACTGCTCATTCATTACTATCTTATTGAAAAAGATTTCCGACAAAATTATAAATCAGTCAGCACACAGTTTAATCATTTAAAAAACGGTCAGGAACGTCTCAATTATGCTATTTTACAAAGCACTCTTTTTGCTTGTTATAATCAGGATGACATTGCTAAAAATCGTCGTAATATTAAACTGGCAGCCAGACAATTATCTCAACACCCTCTGCTTAAGAAAAAACATTATCAGGCATTAAAAAAGAGTAGCGACCAACTCCAGCAAGAAATCATTTCTTACATTGAGCAAATTGAGTATTTTTTAATGCTTAATCCTAAAAAAATCAGTTAACCCTCCAGCAAGCAAAATTTAGCATAAACAATCTAAAAGTCTAACTCATTATGTTCTATGAAGGAGCTGGCAGTCCCACATAATTATCAGAGCCCAGATTAACCTTAAATTTCTCCATTGCCTTTGCCAAAATAAGGCTCCAGCACTCATTCTAATTTAACTGCGTCGCACTTGTTTTAAGCTCATCAAAAAAGTCGACAAGTCGGATGTATACCCATGACCTATGAAAATGCTTGATTTTCATAGAGAAAAAGATCAAAATTATCCAATGACGCAAATTACTCTC
>JAIVER010000425.1 GCA_023864145.1 Thiohalomonas sp.
AATTAATGAGTTTTTTGATGAAATTTTACCGAGCATTGGAAATTATCATTAGATTCTCGAATTAATGATAATTTCCAAGTGTTCGATCCTGTATTTTCAAGTTGATTGGCTATAGTAAATGTTAGATTTGAGTGAGGCAATGAAAACTCTACCATTTAGATTGTACCATTACACATCACAAGAAGGTTTTCTTGGGATAATAGAAAGTGGCTGTGTTTGGGCTACAAAAATGTAGAAAAATCAGATTTTAGACTCAAAAAGTGTATTTATAATCCTATTGAACAACATAAAAAATGAACATCGAAGTGTCCGTTATTATCCCCGTTTTCAATAAAGAAGTTTACCTTGGTGATTGCTTGAACTCAGTGTTAAACCAATCATTCAATGCTTTGGAAGTCATTTGCATTGATGACGCATCAGAAGATATATCCGGGGATATATTACAAAACTTCGAAAATCGTGATGCTAGATTACGAGTCATCAAGAACAACGAGAACCTTGGAGCAGGAATGTCCCGTAATATTGGAATCGAAGCCGCGAAAGGTAAATTCTTGAGATTTGTCGACGCAGATGATCTGCTTCCTCATGATTCAATAGAAAAATTACATGATAGAGCTATCGAGGCCGCTGCAGACCTGGTCAAGGGATCATTGGCAATTTTTTGCGATGATAACCCATCAGTCTATCGGGAAGTTATCAGCGTACAAGATAAGATGCGCACCCAACTATCGAATGAAGAAGAACTCTGGATTCCATGGTGGCACACTAGTTACCTGATATCCTCTGATCTGGTCCATAAACATAATTTAAGATATCCAGACCTGATAGCCGGGGAAGATCCCGTTTTCCTGACATCAGTCCTTATCAATGCCGAGCATCTATCTTTTATAGAGGATATAGTTTATCTCTATAGGAAATACCAGAAAGCATCAGGCTCTGATGGCACAACAATAGGACATGCGACAGACTTCCTTAAGCATGCAGCCACTACAAAAGAATTACTTACCAGTTATAACCACGATTGCTGGCATCATGGTTACGGACCATCACTTTTGAATGATATGCAATACTTTCTCAGCAGATTTGAATTCACTACACCCCAACAGCAATATATCAATGCGGAATTAACTAAAATTTGGAGAAACCAGACCTTCAACGCTTAAAAAATTAGAGGCGGACGAGATCCACCTTACTCGAACCTAAAGGAACATCTATACCCATGACCTATGAAAATGCTTGATTTTCATAGAGAAGAGGATCAAAATTACCCAATGACGCAAATTACTCTCACAGCCCATGAAAAATCAGCTCTAGAAATGCAACATAAGCATTCTAGAAATGAAAAAGAACGAGATAGAATCAAAGCCATCCTACTTTGCTCTGAAGGCTGGAAGGTTCCCATGATCGCTCAGGCTTTAACAATTCATGAAACCAGAGCATATTACGTCACATTAAAGACTACAAAGGCTCAGAAAAGCTAACCACTAAAAGTGGCGGCTCGTCTAGTAAACTTTCTGCAGAGCAA
>JAIVER010000426.1 GCA_023864145.1 Thiohalomonas sp.
TTACCGAGCATTGGAAAATCATTAGATTCTCGAATTAATGATAATTTCCAAGTGTTCGATCCTGCATTTTCAAGTTGATTGGGTATAGAGCTGAAAATTCCTGCATTTAACTTTGGGGTTAACTTTGTGGAACAATAAAATATGGAAGATAAATTGACTCGAGTCTATGATCGAGAGACTTTTTTCAAATTACTTGCCAGGCAGATAATCTCTGTCCACGATCATAAAGTGAAGCTGTCACTTTTGGTTATTGATATCAACCGCTTCAATCGAATCAACAAGTTATATGACTATCCCACCGGAGATCTTGTTTTAAAAAAATTTACCAAATTATTGAGCAATGTCAAAAGAGAGCAAGATTATTTAGCCCGCATTGGCGATAATCGTTTTGCACTCATCCTGGTTAATATCATGAATGCAGGGCATGCAAAGTTAGCTGCGCAAAAAATATTGCGGCAGTTAGAAGTAGCGTTTGAAATTGGTAGTGAAAAAATATTAATTGAAGCAACAATTGGTATCAGCCTGTGCCCCTTACATGCATCCAAAACTACAGCATTACTCAAGGAAAGTGAAATTGCTCTTGAATCGGCCAGAAAAAATAAACAATTTATCGGCATGCCGGAAATTTCAAAAGAAGATCACCTCTCCGATACCTGGGACATAGAACTGGCAATTGATGAAGCATTTCAAACCCAGCAGTTTTCTCTTTATTATCAGCCCAAAATATCGTTAAAAACTGGAAAACCGGTGGGTGCAGAAGCTTTACTTCGCTGGAATCATCATATGCGAGGCTTTATTTCTCCTGATATTTTTATCCCTATTGCGGAAAAGAGCGGACATATAAAGCCGATTACCAGCTGGATTCTGAATAGTGTTTTGCGTCATAGTTCTAAGTGGACGAGAAAATGGGGACGACTTTCTGTTTCTGCCAATATTCCTCCTGAGCTGATTCTTCAACTTGATCTGAAAGATTTTGTTGCTAATGCCATTAAATTATGGAGTAATGATAATGTTACGCTAATTCTTGAAATTATTGAGCGTTCTCTGGTGGAAGATCCCGAAAAGTCCTTTGAAATACTCAAACAGATGCAATCCATGGGTGTCAAAATATCAATAGATGATTTTGGCACAGGTTATTCTTCACTGGCTTATTTTAAATCTCTGCCAATTAATGAGTTAAAAATTGATCAGTCTTTTGTTTTTGATTTGCTAACGGACTCTTCTAATGAGAAGCTTGTTCGTCTGATAATTGATCTGGCACACAATTTTGATCTTGAGGTTGTTGCTGAAGGAGTACAAGACAGACAAACATTAATGATGTTAAAAAACATGGGCTGTCACATTGTCCAGGGATATTTTATCGCCAAGCCCATGCCGCATGAGGAATTTATAAACTGGCTGGAAAATTTTAAGGAGCTTCCGAAAGAGTTATACCCATGACCTATGAAAATGCTTGATTTTCATAGAGAAGAAGATCAAAATTATCCAATGACGCAAATTACTCTCACAGCCCATGA
>JAIVER010000427.1:0-1205 GCA_023864145.1 Thiohalomonas sp.
CTCAAATCAGCTTGTTACAAATAATTTGTTAAAGAACATTTGAAAAAAACAGGTCACTCAAGGGTGAGCTGTCGCTCTAAACTTTAGCTTATCTAAAATAGACTATCCATTTTCACCTATTCATTGACACAACAAAACAGGCTTAATCAGGAGCTACTCTATGACTAATAATGATCTCTTACGCCGAGTGCGCTATATCTTTGACTTTAATGATGCAAAAATGATTGCGATATTTGCCTTAGCTGATAATAAGGTGACACGAGAGCAGGTGAGTAGCTGGTTAAAAAAAGAAGAGGATCCTGACTATCAAACCTTATCTGATATGCAGCTAGCAATATTTTTAAATGGTTTAATTAATGATAAACGAGGAAAAAAAGACGGGCCTCAACATAAACTTGAAAGCCCTTTAACCAACAATCTTATTTTTATGAAATTAAAAATCGCTTTAAACTTAAAGGCTGAAGACGTATTAGAAATAATGAGTCTGACAGAGTTTCGTATGAGTAAGCATGAACTGAGTGCATTCTTTCGTAAGGCTGATCATAAACACTACCGTGAGTGTAAGGATCAGATTTTACGCAACTTTTTAAAAGGCTTACAGCTTAGCTATCGTAATGAAGGTAAGCGTAATGATGCTAAAAGCACATCAGTTTATAAAGGGAAATGAGGGTAAAAAAGTAACCTAGCCACTTATTTTTGTTCTGCTTTTTTAACGCGAATTGTATTACCTGCTACACTTCTGCCATTAAGATTCTTCATTGTCGCCTTGGCCTCTCCCGGCTTAGGCATTTCTACAAAGGCAAATCCTTTAGAACCACCAGTTTGCTGATCCATAACGACAGAACAGGATTGTACCGTTCCATGAGCCTCAAACATCGCTAAAAGTTCAGCTTCTGTTGTACTGCGGGCAAGATTACGTATTAATAATTTCATGGTAATTGTGTACTCTTTAAAAATGAATAATTGCCGTAATACTAACAGGATTTCTCTCCTTACCCAACCATAGAATTTATTACTCAAGCTTATTTTATTTTTTAATTCTGCTAATATTTATATATACCTATGACCTATGAAAATGCTTGATTTTCATAGGTCATGGGTATAAATGTATCGTACCAGTATTGGTGCTTTTCCAACGAAGTGATTCAATAAAATCCATCATGGAGACTGCATTGACCGTATCATATTGTGAACTGACCGCGTTC
>JAIVER010000427.1:1215-1512 GCA_023864145.1 Thiohalomonas sp.
GACCCAATTGGATGGCACCAACAATGTTCAGTCGTGTCCTGCTTCCTGTGGTTTTGATTGGTTTATCCGTTCCTATTCTTATCCAGCCAGCTTTGGTTAATTGATGAATTTTAAGTCGCTTCAGCAATCTTTGCTGATTTCTGATCACAATAATTGATTTTAAAATCAATTATTGTGGACTTATTAATAAAAAAGAAAAAAAGAGATTATTCTACAGCCTCGTTACAAGATGTGAAAGCAAGACATCTAAAAAAACAGTTTTTAGTGAGGACTAAATTATGTTATCTAATGATTATT
>JAIVER010000428.1 GCA_023864145.1 Thiohalomonas sp.
AGTTTCGACAGAAAATTAATGAGTTTTTTGATGAAATTTTACCGAGCATTGGAAAATCATTAGATTCTCGAATTAATGATAATTTTCAAGTCTTCGATCCTGCATTTTCAAGTTGATTGAGTATAGATCATAATCTTTATCCTTAGCCTTGCTTGACCTGTAGCGTTGTTAAGGGTGTTGTTTTACGGGGCATAGGACTTCCTCAGTATTATGCTACTATCATTTTTAATAATGTGGTACTTCTGATCTGATCGTACTATAAAACCTTGGAAATAGATAATTGCCAATGGGCTTGTATATGGCTGCAAGCCTTTCTGTGCTTTATTTTAGGCAATAAAAAAGGGCTCAGTTGAGCCCTTTCATTTACGTTTTGGTGGAGATGGCGGGAGTTGAACCCGCGTCCAAAAACATTCTGCCTTCTGCCTTTCACATGCTTAGCACTACCGATAGTTTTAATGAGCTGCTGACGGGTAGCCAGGGCAAAAGCTCACGAGTCCGTTTAAAGTTTAACCTGCTGAACTCAGACTGAACCGCGGGCGAAAGCTGTGTTAAGTGACTTCTGAGTAACCCCCACAGATAAAGGTAGTCAAAAGCTAGCTGGTTTTAAGCGGCTAGAGCGTAATTATCATCGTTTGCAATTACTTTAAGTTTCCAGACTTTTTAACGAGAGTACTGAAATTACTCGGCATGAACATCAGGGGTCCAATCTCTGTCGAAGCCGTTTCATCCCCAGACCTACAACAATAGGGTCGCACAGGTCATTTTTCAATAGTAAAACCTAAACATTCATCACTTTTCACTAATATTGTGACTCAATTATATGTAAATATTAATGCCAATTAGGGAAATTACTAATTGATTATATTAATATAGACAAATATACTTAATTCCTACACATTAAAAAATATAAAATAGTAACACACAAAACAAAATACTAGAGAGTATAAAATGAAAAAATTAATAATTGTAGCGGCAATCGCTGGCGCGACCACTCTTTCAATGTCTGCTAATGCCTGGTGGGGCGAGGACGGTAATAGCAACACTAACTGGAATCGCAGCGCCTATAACAACTGGGACAACAATGCCTCTGGTAATGGCTATGGCAATGGCTGGGGCGATGGTTCTGGTGATATGGATGCAGATGGCGACTTTGAAATTACAATAAAAGGCCGTGGCCGCGGACGTGGTAATGCTAACACCCGTGCTTCTGCTTATGGAAGTGCTCAGGGTAATGCCTATAACAACTGGGACAACCGTATGAACACCTATGGTGACAACCGTTATAGCAACCAGGGCAACTATTATAGACCATATGGCTATGCACCTTATGCTCCTGCTCCTCAACCAGCAGCGCCTGCACCAAAAGCAGCCGCTAAATAAAAAAAATCATTGATAAGCAGGTAGAGTTGTACTGCTTAGATTTGTATACCCATGACCTATGAAAATGCTTGATTTTCATAGAGAAGAAGATCAAAATTATCCAATGACGCAAATTACTCTCACAGCCCATGA
>JAIVER010000429.1 GCA_023864145.1 Thiohalomonas sp.
GCTGGAGCCTTATTTTGGCAAAGGCAATGGAGAAATTTAAGGTTAATCTGGGCTCTGATAATTATCTGGGACTGCCAGCTCCTTCATAGAAATAATGAGTCAGACTTTTATACCCATGCCAGTTGGTTAAATATGGTTGAGATAGAAATTGGTAATATGAATCAACAGTGTTTGAATCGTCGAATGGAAGATAGAGCATTTCTGATAACTGAATTAGCCGCATGGGAATCACAACAAAACCAGAAGAAAGCGACCATCAACTGGATGTTTAATGTGGATGGTGCCCGAAGTAAATTGACTCGGGCATATGACAAGTTAATCGGTCAAAATTAATGTGTTTAGGTACTAGCAACAACCGCCACTGCTGTTTTTATCATTATTTTGACTGGCTTTATCAAAGGGCAATGCTGTCCCGCAGTCTGAGAAAATACCAAAATGCTTATTCATATTACCGTAAAATTCAAAATGCTTGTTAAAGCGGGTTTCCTGTAACATTCTCCAAGTATTACCACAAACGGGAAAATGACGGCCTTTTTCAATATCGTGATGTTTATCGAGGCTGAATAATTCTTCATGGTGAGCAATAGTACCCTTATAAACCACGCTCTGATCATAATCTTCACAGGCACTTTCCAGGCCTTCTAACTTGAACAGACGATAGGTAGCCGAGTAAAAATCAATATGACCAATGAGTTTTTCGATTTGTGGATTATCAATGGCTAATGGTCGATCCTCAACCAGTCTGGGATCAAGAAAACCACATTTTTTTGCCAGAGTGATAAAATCATTCCAATACAGAGCACCGCTTAAGCATTCGCCATATAAAACCGGATCTTTTACCAGATGTTCCGGTACACGGCGCTCACTATAGACATCAGAAAAATATAATTCACCACCGGGCTTCAGCACACGATAGGCTTCTCGTAAAACGGACTCTTTATCGGGAGATAAATTGATGACGCAATTAGAGACGATAATATCAAAGCTGTTATCTTCAAGTTCCAGTTCATCCAGCTTTTCGATATAGCCCTTTTTAAACTCAATATTAGGTTTTTTGTAGCCAAATGCTTCGGTATGATAGTCAATGTACTTATTGGCAACAGCCAATTGCTCATCGGTCATATCAACGCCTAAAACAAAGCCGTTTTCACCGACAAGCTGAGAAAGAAGATAACAGTCTCGACCAGAACCACTGCCTAAATCAAGTATACGCATGCCTTCCAGTTGTTGAGGCCGCACCAGACCACAACCATAATAACGAGAAGCAACTTCAGCATGGATCTTACTCATAGCCTGTTTGATATGATCCGGCATATCTGTGTCAGTGCAGCAGGCATCTGTTTTTAAATCCCCGGAGGATTGTAATACTTTTCCATAATATTCTTTTACTTCATCAAACATATTTATTAATTCCAAAGGCATATATACCCAATCAACTTGAAAATGCAGGATCGAACACTTGGAAATTATCATTAATTCGAGAATCTAATGATTTTCCAATGCTCGGT
>JAIVER010000430.1 GCA_023864145.1 Thiohalomonas sp.
ACCGAGCATTGGAAAATCATTAGATTCTCGAATTAATGATAATTTCCAAGTGTTCGATCCTGCATTTTCAAGTTGATTGGGTATATAATGCCATCGAAAATGAATACAGTGTGCAAAAGAAATTAGTCTTTCTTAAGAAATAGCTTCAATCTGGAAAAAACAAAGTGTGTGATATTGAAGGGGTGAATAAGCTGTATATAATGACTCAAAAAGAGACTTTGGAAAAAATTGAACAATTTGATCAGTTGAAGTGGCCGCAAAATTGATCATTGAAGCAATGCAAACTGTCCATCCTGAAACAGGTGAGTTGTACTCAGGTAGTCGGGTTGAAATGATGATGAGAACAGCAGCAACCACATTAAAAATCATCCCGCAATACCATTGCCAGAAGCTGGCCACTTACATTGAAAATAGAGTGACTGGTATTGCTTATGCCGCCCATGCGCTGGATGTTGAATTGGCTATTTTAACACCACAATACTCCAGGGTTCAGGTCAGCCGAAGTTGTTTGTTGTTACGTCTGCTTGATGAATTGAAAAAGCAGAAACACATTCGACACTATCAAAAAAAATACCAATTCTTTCAGGCGCTTTTTCATAATCTGCAGCAAGAGTTGGGTGACAACCTGGATGAATTACTTGATCGCATTAAAGGTTTACTCGAAAATCGTTATCGGGCATCCAGTGCGATTGAAGGATTTAATTCAGTGTTACGTCCTTATCTCTATGTGCGAAAAGGCGTTAATCAGAATTTTCTAGAGCTTTTTAAAGCTTGGTACAACCTAAAAACACGCAGGCAGGGTCGTTACAAAGGGACTTCTGCCCATGAATGCATTTCTGGCTATCTACCAACCAGAGCCGTGCACTAAAAAAATCACTACTCAATACAGTTTTTCAGAATTTAAATATTCTGAGGTTGAGGTGTGCCTAAATGTAAAGCAAATTGCTTATATTTGATCTGTCCCAAAAAATCATTGGTCTTGAAGTGGGCGCTGATGATTACCTTGCTAAACCTTTTAATCCAAGAGAATTATTAGCAAGAATTCGAGCCGTTTTACGTCGTCCGCTTGATACTCAGGCTGCTGTAGCCAACAATGATTCTATTGTTCATGATTTTGGGCCTTTTCAATTAAATTTAACCAATCGTTCTTTATTTAAGAACTCATTGCATAAGGGAAATCAACTGGTTGAATTGACCAGTGGTGAATTTGACTTGTTAGAGGGCTTTGTAAAACACTCTAATCAGGTATTAAGCTGTTGTGGTCTAATGGAACCGTACACTTTAATAAGAGATAATAACAATCACTTATTGAGGTGCAAGAATGGGACAGAAAAGAGCATACAAACAATATTCCAAAGAATTTAAAGAAGAAGCAGTAGCTCTGGTCAGAGAGCAAGGCTACTCAGTTCCAGATGTGCCTAAATCACTGGGAATAGCCAGTAATATCCTGTATCGCTGGAAAGAAAAACTAGAATCACAGCTTGAGGGTAAATCATTGTCAGAAGAT
>JAIVER010000431.1 GCA_023864145.1 Thiohalomonas sp.
TTATAGCCCAAATTTGAATCCGATAGAGCGGTTATGGAAAGTAATGAATGAAAAGGTGAGAAATAATCATTTTTTTCACAATGCTAAAGATTTTCGACAGAAAATTAATGAGTTTTTTGATGAAATTTTACCAAGCATTGGAAAATCATTAGATTCTCGAATTAATAATAATTTCCAAGTGTTCGATCCTGCATTTTCAAGTTGATTGGGTATATGGGGCACCTGACACATCTGGTCCTGACGGAAGATTTATATCCTGCAAGGCTTGAAGGGGATGAGCCTGAACCTCTGGAAGTGCTATTATGGGAACTGGATAACATTGATGAGCTGTCTATGCGTACAGATGTCACCGAGGCAAGAACTATTGCCGGCGCATATATTATCAAAGCATTACTGGCACAACGTTCTGCTGGTAATAGTGCAGAAATAGCGGATTAGTTTATAAAGGGTATAAGGGTTTTTATGCAATCAACTGAAATATGTTCAACATTAGAGCAAGTACTTCCGGATTCTTTAAAAGGAGAATTACGCAGAGTATTGCCTGCTGCGATTGAACTGGCACGTCTGGCGGGACAAAAGATACTGGAAATTTATGAGACTGATTTTAAAATAGAGGATAAGAAAGATAATACTCCGGTTACAACAGCTGATTTTGTCGCCAATGAATTAATTGTGCAAACCTTATCTGAACTTACCCCACACATCCCCATTTTGTCTGAAGAGTCAGATGAAATTCCCTATGAAGAAAGATCCACCTGGGAGACTTATTGGTTAGTTGATCCACTGGATGGCACAAGAGCATTTATAGAAAAAACAGGAGAGTTTAGTGTCAATATTGCTTTGATTTATCGCCATAATCCAGTGATTGGTGTTATCTACAGCCCGGTTAAAAAGTGTAGTTTTTATGCTTGTAAAGGAAATGGTGCATTTTATTTAAATGATGCTGATCAGGTTCAGCAAATTCAAGTTTGCGCTCAATGTCCGGTTGATGAACCAAGAAAAATAATTATTGCCGGTACTCATTCTGCAGGCAGTCCAGCCCTGCAGGCCTTTTTTGATAATTTAGAAAAAGAGTTTAATGGCTATGAGCTAAAATACATGGGCAGTTCTCTAAAATCCTGCATGGTTGCTCAAGGTGAAGCTGATATATACGCTCGATTGGGACCTACATCGGAATGGGATACGGCAGCTGCACAATGTATTGTTGAAGAAGCCGGTGGCTTAATTACTGATACTAACATGCAGGCATTGACGTATAACACCAAAGAATCAGTTCTTAACCCGGACTTTTTTGTCTTTGGTGATAGGTCTGTTTGCTGGCAGCGCTTTCTGGCTAAAGACTCGGCTTCATAGCGGTAATATAAAATATAAGAGACACACACTAAATTGTCAGACTTTTATACCCATGATCTATGAAAATGCTTGATTTTCATAGAGAAGAAGATCAAAATTATCCAATGACGCAAATTACTCTCACAGCCCATAAAAAATCAGCTCTAGA
>JAIVER010000432.1 GCA_023864145.1 Thiohalomonas sp.
TCATGGGCTGTGAAAGTAATTTGCGTCATTGGATAATTTTGATCTTTTTCTCTATGAAAATCAAGCATTTTCATAGGTCATGGGTATAGATGCTGGACGACAGGTTATTTTAAAGCGAACTGCGTGCCACACGCTACCTCGCCTATTTTCAGGCTTATATCAACCTATGCTGATATTAACACTCTAAAATTGCTTTATGACAATGCCTTGTCTCATTCTGATGTGATTGGTTTATCAATTGCTACTCGCCCTGATTGTGTTCCTGATGGAGTGTTAAAATTATTGACACAATATCAGGACGCCATTCAACGCGCTCATCAATATGATTTACAAGTGTGTACTCATCTTATTGTTGGTTTACCAACAGAAACTGCGCAGCACAGTTTGACCAGTATGTCGCGAGTGCTGGAGACCAATCCTGAAGAGATCAAAATCCATCCACTGCATATTGTTAGAGGGACTCAGATAGCCCGTCAGTGGAAAAAAGGTGACTACCAGGCGCTTACATGGATGAATATGTTGATACAGTGGTTAATGTGGTTAAAATGGCACCTGATGATATGATTTTTCATCGTCTGACAGGGACAGCATCAGAAAATTTATTATTAGCTCCCGACTGGTGTAGTAAAAAATGGCTGGTCTTAAATGAAATTACCAGAAGATTGAGTCAAAACAATCAATCAGTATTATCATCTGCAATAACTAAACCTGAAATGATGAGGGTGGAAAGTGATGCGGAGTGCTATCCACAATCGAATAATGCATAAATAGAATAAATACTAAGAGATAATGCTAAAAAGTAAAGCCCAACAAATTAAACTGCTTATTTTTGATGTTGATGGAGTTCTCACCGACGGCATGCTCAACTATGGTTCTGAAGGGGAATTATTTAAGCAGTTTAATGTAAAAGATGGTGTCGGTATTAAATTACTGGAGCAGCAGGGCATTAACGTTGCAGTCATCACAGCAAAAGATTCAAAACCTTTATCACAACGGATGAATGATCTATCTGTTCAATACTTCTATCCGGCATGTAATGATAAAATCATCCCTTTTAAGGAATTACTTGATACCTTGTCTCTGAATACAGAGCAGGTTGCCTATGTGGGTGATGATGTCATTGATTTGGCCGTGATGGAACAAGTAGGGCTGGCGATTGCCGTGCAGGATGCCCATGATTTTGTGAAAAAAACAGCGGATTATATTACCCTTGCCAAAGGCGGGCAGGGTGTAGCCAGAGAAGTGGCTGACCTGATTTTAGGTGCTCAGTTTGATTTAGAGAAGCTTTACACACAGATGGCAAAAGGTCAAAAAGGAAAAATTGTTCAATGATTTTTAGAAGGAGAATGAATTCGCCTAATAGAAAAATGATTAAAAATGTCACGAAATGAATTATTAAAAGGTCGTTATTCTATACCCAATCAACTTGAAAATGCAGGATCGAACACTTGGAAATTGTCATTAATTCGAGAATCTAATGATTTTCCAATGCTCGGTAAA